>NZ_CP146023.1:300000-385579 GCF_036967205.1 Streptomyces sp. Q6 | reverse complement strand
TGCGAATTCCGGCTCCGCCGGAATTCCGGGGAAACTCCGTTTCCCCGTGCCCGAATTCGCTCCGCGATTCGGGCGGGAAAGGAATTCGCTCCGCGAATTCCTGGGCTGGCTACAGGGTGGGGGTCTCATCGTTTCTTGGCTTTCCCCGAGCGTTTCTGACGATCCGTCAGAACTCAGTATTCCCCGCCGGGTTAGATCTCCCCGCTCCCTGCCTCACCCTGTTCTCGAATAGAGCACGAACATAAACCCGCAACAATCCCCCACGCAAGCACCGCCAAGGTTCTCGTTGCCCCTCAACTCCCCCACACCGCCCCGGTGTCGACGAGCGGCCACACCGGACCCCAACTCCGTACAGCGCGGGAGCGGGCGCCAGAGGGCGCCCAGGAGCGCAGCATGCGGCTTCCGGCCCCTTCCGGGCTCTCTGTCTCTGTGTCGGTCGCGGAGCCTGCGACGCGACCGACAGACACCGAACCGCCCGCCCCGAGCGCGCGCCGCCGGTCGTCTGCTGCCTGCTCTCCTTCTTCTTCCTGCTGCTTCAGAGGTCCGGGGCGCGTGTGAGGGGTTGTCAGAGTGCGTACCAGTCCGGGGAATAGGGGCTGACCTGCTATTTTGTGTGTCGTGGTGGGGTGTCTGGTCTGTGGGATGTTGGGGCAGATGTTTGGCCTGATGGTTGGTCAGGTGCCGGGTCGGATGGTGTGCCGGATGTTGGATTCGGCGTGTTGGGGTTGCCCCAGCCCGCATGACACGTATTATGGAACATGTCGAGGGAGAGAGGGTGGTTCCTCCCCTCCCCGGCATCGCCGAAAGTTCGTCAACAGGAAGGCATCTCCGTGGAAATCGTGATCACGGACGGAACGGTCAAGCAGGCCAAGGACATCGAGACCACCGAGGCTCTTCATGTTCGCGCTATCGCGAACCACCTCCCGCGCCCTGAACTCATCGCAGCGGCGACCATCGTTCACAACCTGGACGAGAACAGCACGGGAATTCGCTTCGAAACCAACGCGGGGCCGGTTCTACTCATGCTGCCGGTTGCTGCCGGATTCGACTTTCACCTGATCCACGAGAGCGAAACCGGTCCGGTCATTCTCCAGACCATCAAGGCCAGCGGTAATGGTCGCATTCTTCCCCCGCGTGTGATCGCGTTCCGCCTCAGTGAGGCGCTGCGGACGCGCGGTCTGAAGTAGCCGTTCCTGCCCGGGGGTCGGGCCTTCCGGCCCCCGGGCATCCCGGAGACCAACCAGAGTGAGGGAGTGATCATGAGTACGCACGTGATGCCGGCCGAGGTTCACGCCGAGCCCCCGAGCGAGGGGGAAGCGGAGCAGATTCAGGCTGCGTTCGACGAGATGTGGCGCAGTGTCGTACGGGCCGGGGGTGTGGTGTCGGCGCGGTCGATGGCTGCGGCGGCACCGGCATTCGAGGCGGGTTGGATCGCGGGGGTGCGGAGCGGTTCAACGGGTCTGGCGTTGCAGGGGGTTCCGTTGCCGTACGGGACGCTGGAGATGGCGTTCATGGCGGTTGAGCGGCCTCTGATGGTGTTCGACCATGTGCGGTACCACGGCTCCTGCGAGGACGCTCACGGGCCGTACGTGGTGTGCGGCATCGTGCAGGAGCCCGGCGAGGAGGGCGGGGTTCGTACGGCGTACGAGCTGGGCCGGTACGAGGCGGGTCAGCTGGTGGTGAAGCTGCACAACGTACGCGCGCAGTCGATCACCGGCGGGTCGGGGCTCTTCGATGTCGGTGTGTGATCCGTGCGGAGAGGGCAGGTTGCCGTGTCTGCGTGACGTGCCGCCGTCGCAGCGCGGTGGGATGTGCTGCCCCGTGCTGAGCGAGAGCGAGCAGTGGGCGCAGTACGAGGCGTACGAGGTCGAGGAGGTCTTTGACGGGTCCTGGTGACTCGCAACGGGCCGACACGGTGGGGCGGTTCGTGGAAATGGGTTGCCCCACACCGTGAATTGAGTATTATGGAACACGTCGGGAGGGGGAGGGTGGTCCCCTCCCCCTCCCGACATCGCCGAACGTTCGTCAACACGAAAGGGGCCCCCTGTGGCTCACGAGATCGAGAAGTTCGCCGACGGCACCGCCGCGTTCGCCAGCGCCCGCAAGAGCGCCTGGCACGGTCTGGGAACGGTCACCACGTCCGCGATGGACGCCGAGGAAGCCATGAGCCTTGCGTCACTGTCCGGGTGGAACGTGCGCAAGGTCGGCCTGACCGCCTCCGAGTTCACCCCGGACGGATTGACCTCCATCGAGGTACCCGAGCACTTCGCGAGCGTGCGCACGCACCCCAAGACCGGCCGCCCCGAGACGCTCGGCGTCGTCGGCAGCGACTACCACCCCGTACAGAACGAGGAGCACGCCGAGTTCCTCAACCTGCTTGCCGACGAGTCCGGCGCGCACTTCGAGACCGCCGGGTCCCTCAAGAACGGCCGTCAGGTGTTCCTGACGATGAAGATGCCCCAGGGCATGACGGTTGGGGGCACCGACCGCACGGACCTGTACATCGCGGCTTTTAACAGCCACGACGGAAGCGCAGCGTTCCGTGTCGTCGTGACCCCGATCCGGGTCGTGTGCGCGAACACCCAGCGGGCCGCGATCAACGGGGCCAAGAGCGCGTACACGGTGCGCCACACCGCCGGGGCGAAGGCCCGGATCGCGCAGGCCCGCCAGGCCCTCGGCCTCACGTTCCAGTACGCGGACGAGTTCGAGAAGGCCGCCGAGCGGATGATCCAAGCGGAGATGACGCTCGCTGAGCTGCGCACCGTGGTGGACAAGGTGTTCCCGATGAAGACCGGCGGGAAGCAGGCACTGGCCAACCGGAACGCGCGCTGGGGCAAGATCTCCCATCTCTTCCAGTACGCGGACACGCAGGCTGGCATCAGGGGCACGCGGTGGGCGGGATACAACGCCATCACCGAGTACGTGAACCACGTCGCCCCCGCGCGCGCCAGGACCGAGGCCGACAAGGCCCGCAACCGCGCCGAGCGGATCATCAACGGCAGCGCCGACGCCTACATGGAGCGGGCCTTCGCGCTCACCACGGTCTGACCGCCACCGGTTCGCAGGGCAGGCCCTGCGAACCGGAGCCGGGCGGCGGGACGTGAGCGCCCCGCCGCCCGGCGGTGCGGGGAGTGTCCCGCCCGCTCTGAGCGCGGAGCGCTCCCCCGTCCGGCCCCGAGCGCGGAGCGCTCGCTCCCCCTCTGCCGCGTAGCGGCAGCGCACCGCGTCTGCGGAGCAGACCGCGCGCAAAGAAAGATCCCGCCACCGGTGCGCACCGTCCCCGCCGGTGCCGTCACAGCAGCCGGCCCCTTGCCCGCACACCGCGCGCCCAGCGCTGCGCCGCCCCGGAACGCCTGATGAGGAGTCACAGACATGACCACCAGCCCGAGCCTGACCATCGACACCCCCACTGGTCCTGTACACGCCACCGCCCACCGTCGCGGGGACGCCGTCCTTTTCGAACTGGGCGGCGCCATGCGCGGCGCCGTGCACGTCACCGGCACCCACCACCCTCACCACTGGGACCAGTTCACCGCCGTGCGCGCCTGTCTCGGCCCCGTCAACGCCTTCCAGACCACCGTCCCCAACGAGGACCAGCCACGGCTTGCCCACAGCCGCACCGGATACCACGGCAGCCTGACCCTCCACACCCCGCAGACCGGTCTGCCCCAGACCTCGACAAGCCCCATCACGTCCGTCGCCGGGCACCCGCCGACCCCCAAGACGGAAGCAACGCTCACCGCCGTTCTGCACGCCTGTGCCGCCCACGTCGGACAGCGTGACGACCTGCCCGCGCTCCTTCAGCTTTCCCGGGAACGCGACACCCCTGCGCTGCTGCGCTTCCTCACCTGGAGCGTTTCTCACCACCGGGCCGAGGCCGCGCGCCTGGAGCGAGAGGCCCGCTCCTCCCTCCCCAAACTCCGCTCAGCCGTGGCCGCCTGGTGGACCGTCGCCCGGTGGTGCATCGCATCACCGCATCCGGTCCTGCTGCTCATGCTGGCCAACCTCCCCGATTCGCTGGCCCGCAACGTCCGTGTGAACGAGTGGTGGGGTTCGTACTGCCTCGACCGGGCTGCCGAGGAACACGACCGCGCCCGGTCCGTACGGTCCGAGGTCGATTCCCTGCGCGCCCAGCAGCAGGTACGCACACCAGCCCGCCGCCACCGCGCCGCGCAGCCCCGCTGCGCCGCAGCCGCCGAGGACTCCCCCATCTGACCAGCCCGCGCCCCCCGGGGGCGGAGCGCTGCCCACGGGGCCGGGCCGCCCCGGGGGCAGCGCGATACGTCCGCGGAGGCGGACCGCGCACCCCAAGAACCCTCCACGTCTTCCCTCTTCAGGAGCCGCACCGATGAGCAGCCACCACCGCGCCACACCGCAATGGATCATCAAAGGGGTCGTTGACGACACCGACACGTGCGAGTGCTGCGGCCGCACGAACCTCAAGCGCGTTGTCGCCCTGATGCCGCTGGACGCGGACGGGAACGAGGAAGGTGACGTGTCGTACTACGGCACCTCCTGCGCAGCCACTGCCCTGCGGTGGACCCACACCCGGGTGGCCAACACGGCGCGCGCTGCGAACGCGCGCGCGAACTCACGCGACGAGTGGGCGCGCTCCGCCATCAGCCGCTACGCCCGGTGGGAGTTCGCCACGGTGCGCGAGCAGGCCGCCGCCTGGTTCAGCTGCAACGCCCACGACTCCGGCCCGGCCAGTGAGCGCATCTACAAACTGCTCGCCGACGCGCGCGCCCAGCTTGCGGACACCACGCTTGGCCCTGCGCGCCCGCACTCCATGGGGGACTTCCGCCCCTTTCTCGTGATCTCCGGCCGTGACGAGCGGGTACTGCTCAGCCTTCCGGTTCCCGCCGACGAGGCCGAGCGGGAGGAACTGCACCGCGCCGCCCGCCGCCGCTTCGGCCGCCCCGGACACCGGCCCTCGACTCTCTACGCCTTGAGCGGCGAAGCGGCCAAGGACGTCTTTTACGCGAACCGCAACCTGGAGCGCTACCACCAGCACCGCCCGAACTTCGGCGCCTACTGACCCGGCCCCGCCGCCCGCCTGCCATTGCCCCAGGAGCCCCGCCGTGTTTATGGACCAGCCCACCGACTGTGCCGATGTCCTGTACGTCAGCGTCCGCCAGGACGCCGACGGCACCGTGACCACCGTCCATCTGCTCGCCGAGGCGCCGGACCCCGACACCTTCCACACCAGCGCCCAGTTCCGCACGACCGTGTGGAGCGCCCCCGCGCCCACCGGCCCCACGACGCGGGCGCCGGGGACCAAGGTGTTGGACCCTGCACACAGCAACGAGTACCGGGACGACGACCGGCGCACGTGGGACACATGGGCAGACCGTGCCCGTGCCTTCCGTGCTCACAGCCCCGGATGGTGCGCGCTGCGCCAGGTCGAGGCCCGGTTGGTCCGGGCTGGAGTCGTCAGCGCCCACACCGGCACGGTTGCCGTGCAGGAGCCGGGGATCACGATCACGCACGGCGGGATCGAGTTCTACGTGTTCCGCAGCTCCACCGGGTGGTGGCGGCTGGCGTGCGACGACCCGGAGGACGGGTGGTCCGTCCTGGCCGACGCGCTCGCCCCGCCCCACGCGTCAACGCGGCAGGTGGCGACCAGGGTTCTGATCCATCTGTCCCCCCACCGCATCGCCCGGGCCAGCCTGCCGCTGCTCGTCCGCCTGCGGATCAGTGCCGCCCGCACGGCCCGGTCTCTCGCCCGCCGGGGGCACCGCAGGACGCGCGCAGCCCGCTCGCGCTGATCACCACGGGACCGCGGCGCCTTCCCGCCGCCCTGCCGGGCCGCTCGACGAGCGGCCCGGTCCTTACCCGAGCGCGTCCTGATGGGCCGCGCGACCACCCGCCCCCTGGAACCTGCCCCGCCCCCGCCCCGAGCACCCTTGCCAAGGAGCCCTCCTATGTCCGTGAACACCACCAGCAGCACGCCCGCCCGGCCCCATGACCAGGCTCTGTCAGCTGCCCAGGAGCGCGCGTTCGACGCTTACGCGAAGATCCTGCGCGTGCTGGGCAACGGCACGCATCATCTGAGCTTCGCCGCGCAGACGGTCGCCGGCGACTACGTGGTGCAGAAGGTCACTGTCACTCTGCGCGTGGGTGACGGTGTCGAACTGGCCTGCCGGCCTGCCGACTTCACTGCGCTGCAGGTGGCGCTCACCGTCGCGCTGGAGGGCAGCACGGTACGCGGTGCCGTGCTGATCGCACACTCCGAGCGGGCTGGTGCCGCAGGCCGTCATCTGGTGGCGTGTGGCTGGCGGCTGCGCGACGGCTGGCTCCACGGCCTCGACATCGCCGACCTAGCGGTGTCTGTACGGCCGTGCCGAGGTGGCGATGCGCCGCCCACCGTCGTACGCCCCGCGCCCGAACTGCCCGCGCCCGCAGTGGAGTAGGCCGCCACCGGTGCTCCTACGGCGCCTGAACGAATCGGCCGCGTACCAGGTCAACGGCAGGGCGACAACTCCGCAGTCCTGAGCCCGAGTTGTTCGGACACCGCGCGCACCGTTCACGAAACAGGGTTGCCCCACACCGTTTGTTGGGTATTATGGAACATACGACATGGCAAGGGGATCCCCGCGCCGCTCCTACCGCCCATCCGCTCACTCCGGGAGACCGCATGAGGAACGCCCGCCCCGTCGCCGCCTACTCGCTCGTTCTTGCCGCTCCCGCCCGCGACGAGCAGCGCGCAGCCGCGCCGGTCGCGTCAATCGGCGAGGCCGCCGCCCGCGCCGCCGACGCACTGTGGCTCAGCGGGCAAGTGACCCGGGAGAGCGCGCAGGCGTTCGCCCGTCTGCTCACCGAGGAGCCGGTGGGCGACACTCTCAGGCACGCGCCGACCGGTTTCCGCGCGCGCATCGAATGGGCCGGACAAGCCTCCGAGCCCGCACCGGGCACGGTCTTGAGGATCACCAAGCCGCGCACGATCGCGTACGGACACCGCCCCGGGGACCGCGCGGAGTCCTGGGAAGTCCGCACCCACGGCGCAACGTCGCTGCGGACCCTCTACCTGCGGTGGCTGCACGACGGCAGCCACGACGGGCCGCGCGAAACGGTGATGTCCGCCAACGGAAGCCTCTTCTCAAGCACGGAAGTCCGCCACCACCGGGCCGGAGACGTCCACGCCCGCACGGTGTACGGCTCGATGCCGCACCTTCACACGGTGGTCGCCCTGCACCAGATCGCGCCGGACGCCCCCACGGACTGCCTCATCCTCCCCTGACCGCGCACACCGTCCCGGGATGCCCGCCTGGACAGGACGGCCCCGGGACGGGCGGACCTCACCCACCGCCAGGCCGCCACCGAACCGTCCGGCCAGCTGCGCCTGCTGACCGAGCAAACCCCCTCATCCCACCGGGAGTTGCCGTGCTGACCACCGTGCTCCGCCTGCTGCACCCCGTCACCCTCGCCATCACCCAAGCACTCACCGAGCAGCCCGAGCTGCCGCCCGAAGCCCGCACCGCAATGCCCACCGCCAGCGGCGAGGAGTGCGAGTCCTACAACCGTGCCCGCAAGGTCCAGGCCGTGACCGTGCACCTGATGCGAAACGGCGCGCACGACCGCCGGGTCGGTGACGCCGAGATCCTCGACGCGGCCTCCGCGCTGGGCTGGCCCACCAGCTCCCCCAAGATGCTGGCCGCTGTACGGGCCGCGCTCGTCGTCCTTCAGCACGACCACGGGATTCACGTCGTCCGGTGACCCCTGGCCGCCACGAGTCACGCGCGCGCCCCGGTCTGCGGCACACCCGCCGCGGACCGGAGCGGTGCCACGACGTCGCCGCAGTCGCTCGTTCCCCGCCCGGGCAGGAGGCCCCGCCATGACCGCACACACCCACACCAGCCCCACCCACTACGCTGGCCAGGCCGTCACCGTCACGGTCACCGGGCTGCCCGAGCAGGCCGCCCAGGCCGTCACCCGCTACACCGACGAACTCACCCACGCACTGGAGACCGACCGGCTCGCCCGGCAACTCGCCCGCAGCCAGGCGTGGCAGATCGCGGAGCAGCAGGCCCGGCTGCAGCTGCATGTCCCGACCGAGGAGGAGCGGTTGGAGCGGGCCCGCCGGGGCGAGCGGGCCGCGCGCCCGGCCGTCGCGGAGATCCGCATCGCCGAGCCGTCGGCCGGAGGCGGCGCGTATCTGCGGCTGTTCGATCGGAAGGGGGGCCAGCAGTTCCTTCTCAGCCTCACCGAGCGCCCGCGCGCAGGCGTGCGGGCCCCGTTCGAGCCGGTCACCGAGCCCCTTGAGCAAGGAGCGATGAGCACTGCACTGGTGGCCACCGCCGACGAGCGGATGGAGGCGGCAGGCTTTCGACGGGCGGCGGGGGCCGCCTGGCAGTCCTGGTCTCGCTCGGGCTGCTGCTCCGGCCAGCCCGCCCCGCGGCACGCCCGCGTACCGGTCGAACCGACAGCCGCCTACCTCGCCTTTGTCGACGCCGCCTACGGACCCGAACCCCAGCTGCCCACGCTGGCCCACGGCTGGAGCATCCGGCGCCGCCAGCGTGGCCGGTGGACGGTCCGTCAGGACGACGCCGAGTACTGGGATCTCACGTGGCAGCCCGTCCTCGGCGGCGCCCGGTGGCGCGTGTGGGACGAGCGCGTACGCCCTCAGCTCCTGGCCACCCACGACACCGCCCCGGACGCGCTCGCGGCGATCGGCGCCCCGCTCACCTGAGCCGCCCGGGCCGGGGTACGGCAGAGCGCCGCCCCGCCCCTCTCCGCCGCATCAGCGTCGCGCTCGCGACAGCGGCGCCGCGCACGCGAAGGCGCACAGCCGTCCCCGCTGCGGCCGGGCAACCGCCCGGCCGCCCTCTTCTCCCGCCCTGCGCGGACCCCGCCGGAAGGACCCACTCGTGAAGGTCATCAGCATCCCCGCCCGCCCGCCGGCCGCCCGATGAGGCGCGACAAGTCGCCCGGTCCCTCCCGGCCGCGCACGACCGTCTCCGCGTATCCCGTGGACCTGCGCTGTCTGGACTGCGGCACACCGAGCACCACGGTGGTGGCCGAGGTCCCACGGGTGAACGGGCCCGTCCGTCAGGTGTTCGCCTGCACGGTCCACGCGGCGCTCCGGCGCGGCGGCAGGCCCCGCACGCCGCGCTGAAGCGCCGCACCCAGGGGTGGGACGTCCCGGGAAAACCGGTGGCCCCACCCCACGAATTAGGTATTATGGAACACGTCGGGAAGGTTGGTTGCCTTCCCGCACGCCGCTGAAGTCCGTCACTCTCACAGGGAGTTCCCATGGCAACCGCCGCACCGACCGCGCCCACCAGCGAGCAGCCCGACGAGTCCGCGAACCTCACCGTCACCCTCCTGGACACCGAACTCATCGTCCGCGACCCGTGCAACGCCCGAGAGAACGACACCGAGCCCGACGAAGCGCTCATCAACTCCGTCAAGGCACTGGGCGTCGAGGAGCCGATCAGTGTCCGACCGCTGGAGGACGGCACCTACGGCGCGTTCAAGGGGTGGCGCCGGGCCCAGGCCGCGCAGATCGCGAACGCGACCGCCGAGGCCGAGCAGCGGCCCGTGCGGCAGATCCGTGCGTATGTGCGGGCCGACCTGGTCGGCCGCGACGAGTGGACCCGGTTCCTGAGCCTGGTGGAGAACGACCACCGCACGGACATGGGCGCCCGCGACCGGCTCAAGGCCGCCGAACTCGCTCTGGTCGGCATGAACGACGTCGAGCGAGCCACCGCCGCCAAGGCGCTCGGGATCGGGCGCGGCGCCGCCAAGAAGATCAGGCAGGCGCAGAAGCTCACCGATGCCGAGCTGCGCCGGGCTGCCGCCGGGGGCATGGACCTGGAGCAGACCGCCCAGTTCGCCGAGGTGGAGGCGATCCCCTCGGCCGAGCGCCGTCTGCTGGCCGCGCTGGCCCGCGACACCGAGGAAGGAGGCGGCGGGCGCGGTCACTGGGACCAGGAAATCGCCCTGCTGCACGCCGAGCTGGCCGACCAGGCCAAGCAGGAGGAGGCGGTGCAGGCCCTCAAGGACGCCGGGATCCCGCTGCTGCGCTCCCCCTCCTACGCGTACAGCGGCGGCAAGGACACCCCGCGCCCGCTCGCGGAGCTGACCACACCGCTCGGGAATCCGGTCACCGAGGAGATGCACAGGTCCTGCCCCGGACACAGTGCCCGCCTCAGCGACGAGCACGAGCCGGTGTGGCACTGCTCCGCGCCGCTGGAGCACGGCCACAAGGTGCGGCCCGAGGCGAAGAAGCCCAAGCAGTCGCTGTCGGAAGCGGAGAAGGCACAGCGGGCGAACACCGTGGCCCGCAACCGCGCGTGGAAGGCCGCGCGGGGACCGAGGCAGGCGTTCGCCGCGCAGATCGGGCGCAGCAGCAAGGCGCTGCCGGAGGCCGCGCGCGTCTTCGCTCAGCGGGCGATGGTGGCGATGCCGTACTTCTACGCCCAGTTCACCGAGAAGTGCTCGGCCAAGGACATCGCGCCCTACCTCGGTCTCAAGGCCGCCACCCACACCGAGCCGCTGGAGATGATCGCGGCCCTGCCCAAGTCCCGTACCGCACATGTGGTGTTCGCGCAGGTCGCCGCCGCGTACGAGTACGCGCTGCGCGAGCCGAAGGCGTGGCAGTCCCTGCCGCTGGACAAGGCGCAGTGGCTGCTGCTCCTCGAAGAACTCGGCCGGGATGCAGCCGGTTCCTACGCCCTGTCCGAGGTCGAGGCGCAGGCGGTCGCCGCGCACCGCCCCGACAAGTCCAAGGCGCCCACGAAGTAGACCCGTGCCCGGCGGGTGGGACCGTGCCGGGCACCGGCCCGCCCATCCGCCCCAACCCGTCGTGCGGGGTGCGGCTCACCGCCGCACCCCGGTGACGACGAGGGGAGATACGCCATGCCGTCCTTCATGTTCGTCTACGGGTGGGGTGCCGACGACGACGTCGCCGGCCTCACCGTCTTTGTCACCGCCCCCGATCCGGAAAGCGCCGAGCACGCCTCGCGCGCTGACGCCGATGCCTACGCCCAGGAGATGGGCGCGGCCTCGTGGGAGGAGTGGGGCGCCTACGCCCTGCCTCCGGCCGAACCCCCGCGCCCGCTGCGCACGTCGTACACCATCCACGAGATCACCGCCGACCCGTTCCCCGTCGGAACCCGGCTCACCGACGCGGGCGGCAACCCGTGCCAGGTCACCGCCCAGCGCGCCGACGGACTGCTGCTGACCGTCACCGGCACCGCCGAGCCGAACATCAGCTACACGCTCACCGTGCCCTACCTGCGCCAGCTCCTTTGCAGCCCCGGCCCCTGGGCTCTCGCCCCGGCCGGGAACGCCTGAGCGGACCGGCACCGGGCGGGCCGCACCCGCAGCGGCCCGCCCGGCCCAACTCCCGCCCCTCCCCGCACCTTTGGAGGAACCCCTCGTGAAGATCACTCAGTATGTGCCGCTCACCGGCGTCACCGTGCGGCAGCTGGTCGCCGCCGACCACTTCAGCGTCCCCCTGCCCACCGGTACAAGTGGTGCCACCCGCTCTCCCTGGCTCCACGTCACCGCCGTCACCCCCAACCGGGTCCTGCCCGGATACGCGACCGTGGCCACCGCCGAGGGCGAGATCACCCTGCCCTACACCGAGCCCGTCACCCCGCACAGCATGTCCCGCACGCTGCCGCTGACCTGTGCCAACTGCCGCACCCTGAGGTGGGTTCACCTCAACCTCGCACACCGCGGCGTGCCCGTCGAGGCCGTCTGCCACGAGTGCGAGGACGCGCACCCGCCCACCGATTCCGGACCGGCCGGGCCGGACAGCGCCGCCCCGTCCCGGCCCTCGGAGCCGTCGGCCACGGGCCCCGTGGACGATGCGGGCACGTGCCCGCGCATCCCGCGGCCGCGCACCACCGGCGATACGCCATGACGATGCGCCCGGACCGTACCCGTCCCGAGGGTGCGGCCATCGTGGACCTCCGGGACGAGCTGAACTGCATCGTCGAGCGCCGCGGTGAACTGCCCGGCGCCGACGTCGTCGCGGCCGTCGAAACCTGGCTGGAGCGCTTCGACTTCACCGAACCAGAGCCGCCGACCGCCCCGGCGCTCGCCGCACCGGCGGCGCTGACCGCGCTCGGCCTGCGCTACCTGCTGGCCGTCGCCGCACGCAACTACGCAACACGAGCGGCGCGCGACAGAGCCATCCGCGAGGAGCTCGGCCTCAGCCCCACCCTCTACTTCCTCCTGCTCAACGCCGCCATCGACCAGGCCGACGCGCTGCGCCTGGCCCCGGTCACCGTCAACCGGCTGCGCCGCATCCGCGAAGCGCAGCGCACCGCCCGCGAGGAAAGGCCCGCACCATGACCAGCCTGTTGCCCGTACTCGTCATCACCGGGCCGCGCGGCGCCGCCGACGCCCTCGACCTGCCGCCGCTGGGCGCCCCGCTCGCCTACGCCACCACCGACACGGTGACCGAGCAGGACTGGTCCGCCGCGCCGATGGTCGTGGTCGACGACCGGCACATCACCCAGCTGCTCGGCCGGCGTCTGCCGAGCCGGGGCGGACGCGTCGTTGCCCTCTACAGCGACCGCGACGACGCCGGCGTCTTCCGTCGCGCCGCCGTCCTTGGCGCCACCGAAGCAGCCCACGTCAGCGACGACATGCTCAAGCTGCACGCGCTCACCCTCGTCTGGACCCAGCAGGTGCAGTGGGAGCACGTCTTCGGGGCCGACGCATGAGGCCATGACGCACCGCACCGTCACCGGACCAACCGAGGTCGACGCTCTCACCCCGCGTCCGGCCGCCCCCGACACCGAGGAGCCCATGCGCGCCCCGGCCCACGTCTGCGGGACGCGGTCACGGTCGCCGACGACCAGGGCACGCCCCACACCGCGGATCTGGTCCGCGGCGCGGTCGGTTGGCCCGAGCGGTCGCCGAACGACCAGGCGCCGCAGCCGAATTCGGAAAACCGCGTGACACCACCCACTAAGTGAGTATTATGGAACATGCAGGGGTGACCGGTGGTCGCCCCTGCCCCCCCCCAACCCACCCACACCGCCAGGGAGGAAGTCATGACCGGACAGACCGCCGCCGTCTTCACCGGACGCGTGCACGGCACCGTGCAGCTGCGCCACACCGAGACCGGCACCCCCGTCGCCCGCTTCTGGCTCCACCACCTCCCCCGCGTCTACGACCACCGCGCCCGCCAGTGGACCGACGGCGCGCTCGTCCCCGTCATCTGCACCGTGCACGGGGCCGCCGCCCGCCACGCCGCCGAGACGCTCACCGACGACGTCCACGTGATGGCCACCGGAGACCTGCGGATCACGCCCAGCCCGCACGCACCCGGCCAGCAGCAGCTCTACCTCGACCACGCCCGCGTCGGCATCGACCTCACCCACCACGTCGCCTACATCGACGCCACCCTGCCCGGCGTCCTGGCCGGACAGCCGCCGGCCCGCGCCGCCGCCTGACACCCCGCCCACGCCCCGCACAACTCCCGGGGAATCCCCCATGGTTGACCCCTATCCCCTCGCCGTCCAAACCGCGGTCCTGCTCCCCGGCGGGCCGTGGGGCGCGGTGCCCGACAGCGACCGTGGCGTCTGCCTCACCCACCATGACGGCCGCCGGATCCGCATCGAGGCCGCCCGCCGCACCGGCTACGTCGTCGTGCACCCCGTCTACCCCGACACCTCCTTCACCCTGACCACCGCCCACCGGCCGGTGACCGAGTTCCGCGGCGACCGCAGCGCACAAGCGCTGGCGCGCGTGATCGTGACCAAACTGCTTCCGGCCTACGACGAGACGTATCCGAAGGTCCTCGCCCGCAACGCGCAGCGCGCCCAGGAGATCGCGGCCGACCGCGCGCGGGCCGACCGCCTCCTCGCGCTGATGCCCGACGCGGGCATCGTCCGCGACGATCCGTCGTTCATCGTCGAGCACGACGGCCCCGACCTGGTCCGCGCGCAGGCGCACCTGCTCTGCAACGGCATCGCCAACGTGACGCTGCGCTATATCGACGCGGCCACCACCGAAGCAGTCCTCGCCGCGTACGCCGCCCACGTCGCGCGCCGCCCCTCCCCCTGATCCACCGCCCGCTCCCCTTGACCGCCTTGCCCGAACGGAGGCCGACCGTGGCCGAGTTGCTGCTGACCCACACCCGCGCCGAAGGCACCCGCCTGACCGGCACCGCCCCCGGCGACGGCGCCGCGCCCGTGCTGCACGCCCTGAGCTTCCGCCTCGCCCGCCGCCGCGGCTTCTGGTTCGTCCCGCGCAGCCGCGGCACCTGCGCCGACGAACGCCTGCTGGCGCGCACCGCCGAAGCCCTGCGCGCCGACGGGCACACCGTGACCGTCACCGTCGACGACGACCAACGCCGTTCGTTCGCCGCGGCCGAGGCCGACCGCACCCAGGCCGCCGCCCGCCGCGCCGAGCGCTACACCCGCTACCGCGACAGCGCGGCCGCCTCCAGCCAGGACCATCTCGCCCAGGCGCGCCGGATGCTGAAGTCGATCCCGCCCGGCCAGCCGATCCTCATCGACCATTACAGCGCGAACCGTGAGATCCGCTTCCGCGAGCGGATGCGCCGCCACTTCGAGACCGGCCACCGGACGCCCAGCGCGCCCGCGAGTGGGCCCGGTGCGCCGAGCTCGCCGGCCACTACACCGCCCACCGCACCCACCCCGGCACCACCCTGCGCCGCATCCAGCGTCTCGAGGCCGAACTCCGCCGCACCGAGTGCCGGCAGAGCACCGAGGTGTCGCGCGCCACAGCCGGGCGGCTCACCCCCGAGGCACTGGTGGACGCGCTCGCCGAGCTCGACCGGCGCCACCACGACCTGACCGACCAGATCGGCTACTGGCAGCACGTCATCGCGGCGGCCGAAGACGGCAGCGCCAAGATCTGGCGCCCCGCCGACTTCACCGCCGGCGACTTCGCCCGCGTGGGCGGGCGCTGGGTCGAAGTCCTGCGCGTCAACACCAAATCCCTCGCCGTCTCGGTCTGCGTCGAGCGCCGCCCCATCGTCACCACCGACCACGCCACCAGCACCGGACGCGTCCCGTACGACAACGTCACCGGCCGCGCCACCCCCGATGAGATCACCCGTCTCACCGCCCCGAAGAAGGGCTGACCATGCCGTCGTTCACCATCCACCCGCACCGAACACCGCTGGATCGTCCCCGCCGGCCCGTCCGGCGCCACCAGCGACGACCTCGAAGCCGCCCTGACCGCGGCCCGGCTCGCCTGGCGCGAGGTAACCAGCCTCCGCCGCGACGCCCCCGTCCCCGGCGACGTCATCCGCGTGCACGTCCGCGACGACGCCGTCGTCCTCGCCTTCGCGGCCGAAGTCCGCCGCGCCGTGTGACCCCCGCCCCTCCCAACCACAACCACCCCCGTTCAGTCGTGGGGCCGCGCCCGCAGCCCCACCGCAAAGGAGCCCCCGTGCACACCGGAACCGAGATCGAGTTCTTCACCGTCGGCCCGCTCCGCTTCACCCCCACCGAAGACCTTCCGCCGCTGCCGGTCGACGAGGCCGCCGTCCGCATCAGCCGCGCCCGCCACATCAGCGCCGGCGACCTGATCCTGGCCGTGGCCGACCCGACCCACGCCGCCGACTACTTCCCTACCCCCGACACCGCCCGCCCCGAGCCCTTCGACCCCGCCTGCGGATGCGGCGTGTGCGACGACATCGAGCCCGCCGACGGCGAACACGTCGTGCTCTCCAACGGCGATCCGTGGAACAGCTGCGACCCCTGGCCCGTCGACCAACTCGCCCTGATCGTCCCCGCCGCTCTCCGGTCCGCGGCCCACCGCACAGACACCCAACCGCACCCGGGCGGCCGCCGATGACCGCCGCCGAGCGCGAGAAGTTCCAGTTCCTCGCCTACCAGTGGGATGTCACTGCCGCACTCGACCTGGCCGCCGCGCGGCCCGTGCGGCACACCGCCACCCAACCGCTGGCTGCGGCGCTGCCGCTGATCCGCATCGACCCCGAGCACGCCGCCCACGCCGACCTGAACCGGCCACTGCTCCTGGTCACCGTCGCCGAACTCGACCACAGCGTCCTCCTCATCGACGGCCGGCACCGCCTCCACCGCGCCCTGCGCGAGGGCCACGACCGGCTGCCCTGCCGCCTCCTCGACGAGCACCACGAGCGTCAGGTGCGCATCCGCGGCCCCCGCACAGCCCGGCCCCACCGCCCGCACTGAGTCCTTCGCCCTGCCCCACGGACAGGGCGAACCTCCCCACCGTCCGGAGAACCCGATGAACGACGCCCCCTCCCACGCCCGCCACAAGCCTGCGGCGCAACACGACCCGCCCGCGCCCTTGCGCCGCCCCCAGCGCACGCTCACCCCCGCAGAACACGAAGTCGTACGCCGCACCGCCCTGCTGAACCTGTAAGGCGCCCTGATCCTCGGGATCGTGCACCCCGTACCCAACCCCTCCCCCATGAGCGAGGCGGAAGGAGCATGGGTGCGCGAACACGTCTGGCCCCGCCACCTCCAGGACCTGGACCACAAGTACCCGTGGGGGTTCGTGCGCTGGTCGACCTGCGAACGGGGAACCTGCCGCAACTGCCTCGCGAGCCGGTGCGACCTGTGCGTGCACCGCCAAAAGGGCGGCCCACACGTCGACGACAACACCGACTGGCTGTACAACCAGCACGGCCGATACATCGCCCGCCACATACCCCGGCCCCGCGGCGAGATCTGCGCCTGGTGGTGCCGGTGCCCGTGCCCCAAAGACGGGCCGCTCACCCCCCATACGAAACCGATCACGCACGTCCCCACCAACAGCACGCGCCGCGCAACGAACAAGAACCCTGCGACACAGGCAGACCGCCCCGCACCCCAGAACACGCTGTTCTGACGCAACACCCAGACCGTCGGACTGCCAGAAGCAAGGAGGGCACCATGTGGAGCGTCTTCACCTGGACAGGCCAGGGCCTCATCGAACTCGCCGTCGCACATGACAAGACCGACGCCGAACGCACCCGCAACGACTACCAGCACCACCCCAAGATCTCCGGCCACGTCTCGATCGCCGTCAGGACAGAGCATCGCCCCCAAGTCACAAGCGGTTGAGCGGGAGAGCGGGCCGCACCGCCCGCTCCCCTGGGCGGTCGTCGCAGACCGCGAACGAACAGCGTCACCACCGCGCTTACAAGAAAGAGATGATGAGCGTGAGTTGGACCAGCAGCCAGTGCACGGCCCCGAACGCAGCCTGGGCCACGTGCCAGGCCTGCGGTACGCCCCGGCCCCCACACCGATCAAAGGGATCCCGAGCCGTGTCTGAAACGAACCCGACCGCCCTGCTGCTCGCCCTGGCCGCCCGAGCCCAAGACACCTACGTCACAGCCGAGTTGAAGCAGCTACTGCGCCGCGCACACAACGCATGGTGCGCCGGCATCGCGCAGGTACGCACCGAGGTGCACCAGCAGTGCCAATCGCTCGACGACGAGGCGCTCCGGGCGCGCTGTGCGGCCGCTGACGTACCGTGGGAGCCGGGCACAGCACGCAGCGAGGCGCTCGGGAACCTGGCGTTCGAGCTGTGGAACAACTCGCCGGCCGCCATCGCCTACACCGAACTCGAGGCCCGCGCCTCACATTTCGGCGTCAGCCTAGTCGCCGAGACCATCGAATGATCCGAGAAGGGGGTGACGACGCCACGGTCCACCCGTGCGAGAGGCACTCAGGGCCGCGGCCGTCAGTCAGCCCGGGGACCGGCCAGGTATGTCCCACGATCCTGAGGTCGAGGTGTAGCCCGTCAGCGAGAAGGTGAGCCTCAAGTACACCCTAACGAGCTCATGCATGGTTGGCGGTGGCGCGTCGAGGCCTGCGGATGCGCTGCCGAGTTCCCATCTGCGGATTGCTCGCCCACACCGGCCTGGTGATGCCGCACCGCCGCCGCAAAGGCGAAGAATTGGCCGACTGGCAGAAGACGCACAACACCTCCCACAAACAGGTCCGCGCCCGCGTCGAGCACGTCTTCGCCCGCATGAAGTGCTGGAAGATCCTGCGGGATTGCCGCCTGAAGGGTGACGGCGTCCATCACGCGATGCTCGGCATTGCCCGTCTGCACAACCTCAACCTCGCCGGATAGACGGCAGGCCCCTCAACGGACAGCCGCACTCCGACCATCACGAAGATCATTTACGGGGCAGCCCTTAGGCGTGCGCAGCGTCGCGCCAGATCAACCGTGGCTGGCGTTGGAGACCTGGGTTGGGCTTTGGTTCCCCCTTCGGCAGTACCACTGCAAGGGCTCGGAAGACCTGCTCCATGGCCGCTTCGTTGTAACCGTCGATGGCCTCGGCGGCACGCAGCCACACCGCGCCGGACTTGAGCTCGATGACCTCACTAAACGCGCTCTTTTTGCGCAGTGCCGCCGCGCCACCCAGAGAATCAGCCAGCTCTCGAGGTACCACGGTCACCCATGAGTAGCCGCGTAGGATTTCCCGCCCCAGCCTGATGGACCGACGTACCCCACGTCGCCCGCCAGCCGTGTCCCGACCGGTGTAGCGCGGATTGAGCAGGTCGTCGCAGATGTGGCCAAAAGTCGGGTCGACGCGATCGGCGACATCTCGGACAACGGCCGCCCAACGGCACGAGGAACTGGCTTCGGAGCTTTCAGGGCCGCTCTCTTCGCGAAGTGGCAGGCTGGAGGTCATTTGCAGCTGGGCAATCGTCGGACGCTCTTCGTCAACTGTGAGGCTGATCCGTATCGTGTTCTCCCCTCCTTCGTCGGGCAGCCCGAGGGAGTTGAGCACGTGCAGGGAGACCGTGGCCTCCACAGGCCTGTTGTTCAGCTCCCGTACAAGCCAGTTGAGCGATTCCGGGGAGAGCGGGCGCGTGGCCATCTTGGCCGACTCTTCAGCCAGGCCCCTCACCGGATTCCAGACGTGCACGTTGCCCCAGGGAGCGCCTGGAGCTCCGTGGGGCTCGTCCCACGTCTGCGGGTTAGTGAACGGTTGGGCCTGCTGGGCACGCATCCACAGGTGGGGGGCCACAACGGAGGCAGCTCCGATAAGCCACTCCGCAGCTGCGGCGATGAAGCGGTCGTCGTCCGCGTGATCGACGTCAAGCATGGCGTTGCGGTAGCGGGAGGTGTCTTGCTGCATGGTGTTCTGCCTTCTCGGTCATGGCGGGCGGAGTGGACCCAGCCGCTCCGCCCGCCATGGCTCGTCCTAACTCATGCCACCAGTGCCCATGCCGATTTCACCATGCCGCCGGCGGCGCCGAAGGAGATGAGGTCGTCTGCGATGCCTACGCCTCCACTACCGACGTCCTCGGCGACGGTGCCAGCCGACAGGGCGAGGGCACCCAGCCCGAGGCCGACTGCCCCGGCGGAGTAATTGTCAAGAGTTGTGGATTGAGTCGTTGATGTCTATCGAGGCTGCTCCCACTCGGTCCGGGTGAGTTCGTACTCGACTTCACCGTGCTCGGAGCCCTCGATCGCCTCCGGCCAGTCCCCGGTGAAGTTCCGGACGAAAGACAGGCCCGATTTCTCCATGACGCGACGGGAGCGGGTGTTGACGGCCATGGTGTTTGCGGTGACCCGCTCGACCCCGAGTTCCGCGAACCCCTTGTGGACCAGGGCCCGGGATCCCTCGGTCGCATAGCCGCGCCCCCATGCCGCTTGGTTCAACCGGTAGCCGAGTTCGACCACGGCGGGGCTGTGCTCCTCCAACGGCCGGAACTCGAACCAGCCCAGGAACGTGCCGGTGATCCTCTCCTGCGCGGCCCAGTAACCGCGGGTCTCCCAGCACGGGTAGTCGTGCAGGAGCCGCGGCAGGGTCCGCGTCTCGATCGACTCCCGACTTGTGGGGCGGCCACCGTTGATGAAGCGCATGACCTCGGGATCGTTGTCCAGGGCGAGCAGGTGGTCGATGTCGGCCGCCGTGAACGCGCGCAGGACGAGCCGGCCGGTCTCCAGGAAGTTGGGCATGCCGCGATCTTCACCACGGGCAGGCCGGGCCTGCCACTGATTTTCCGACCGGCGGCAGGCGGTGGTGTTCATGCCGCGCGGGCCTCGGATGGCTCGACCAGGACGCCCCGCTCGAAGCGGGCGCCGGCCCGGACCAGTGCGACGAGGTGGGGTGCGTTCACGGCCCGCCAGCGTTGCTGGGCTGACTCGATGAGTTTGAAGATCATGGCCAGGGCGGCGGCCCGGCTGCCGGCACCCTTGGTGACCTTGGTCCGCAGGCGCACAGTGGCGAAGGTCGACTCGATCGGGTTCGTGGTCCGCAGGTGGATCCAGTGCTCGGCGGGGAAGTCGAAGAACGCCAACAGGGTGAACCGCACGCTTCCGGTACACCTGACAGTGCTGTAGTGCCTCATCGCAGATGGCTGACTGCCCGGCTGCGTGGCACCGTCGGGGACGGACCGGGCCGCGCGATACTCGTGAAGTCGCCCGGCAGGCTGGACACCCCAACCCCTCCTTTGGCATTATCGAACATGTCGCGCTCGGGTCCGGGTGCGCGCCGCTCGAGGCCGCCTGAAGGGGTTGTGATGTCTGAGGCCGTACGGCTCGTGGACACCGCGCAGATCGTGGACGAGTTCGCCACGAGCAAGCCCCGCGTCAGCGCCTGGTCCAACGATCCCGACAGCGGCTTCCCGCCGGTGCACCACACCGAGGGCCGCAAGAAGTTCTGGGAGCACGACAAGGTCGCCGCGTTCTTCGCCCACCGCGCCAAGCCCGCCCGCACCCTGCCGGCCTCCGTCCTCGAGGCCGACCAGGACGAGCTCCTCACCAAGCGCGAAGTCACCCAGCTTCTCGGGTACAAGTCGACCACGGTCATCGACGGCTACCGCCGCGACCGGCCCGGCTACTTCCCCGAGCCCGACGAGGACATCGACAAGCCGCTGTGGCGGCGCGGCACCGTCGTCGACTGGGTCAAGGCACGTCCCGGCAAGGGCCGGCGCACCGACACACCGGCGCGCCCGGCCGCGCCCCTGCCGGAAGTGGACGTCGACGGCGATCCCGACGAGCTGCTGGGCACCGCACACGCCGCCGCCCTGCTCGGCTACTCCAGCCGGGCCAGCTTCTCCAGCGCTCTGCATCAAGGCCTCGTCCCCCAACTGCCCGAGCCCGACGCCCCGTTCACGCCCGGGCGCGGCGCGAAGAAGCTGTGGCGGCGCTCCACCTTGATCGCAGCCGCGCGCGAGCGCGGCACGCTGCCTCCCTCGCCGGACCAGGATCTGGTCGGCGCCGCGGAAGCAGCGCGGATCCTCGGCTACGCCAGTTCCACCAGCTTCACGAGCGCCCTGTACCACGGGCACCTGCCTGAACTCGCGGAACCCGACGCCCACGAGACCCGGCAGGGCAGCGACGGCCCGCCCCAACAGCGCCGCTGGCACCGCTCCCGCCTCGAGGAGCTCGCACGCCAGCGTGCGAAAGCCCCCGAACCGGAGGGCTAACCTGTGCCGTGACAGACGGGATGAGGGGTACGACGAACACCCCGGCGGCCCGACTGCCACACCGACGGCCGGCCGTGAGGGACTAACCACCCCTCCCCCGCAGAGCCCCGCTCCGCGGGACCGGCCGTCGGCCCTTCCCGCTCCCCTGAGCTGTTCTTGATGGGTGCCCGTCGGCAGCGACGCCTGATGAGGGCAGGGCACGCCGTCAACTCCGTTTGAAATAACAGCATTTGGCAATTATCGCGGCAATTTGCGGCTTATCGTAACGCTATGCGTCCTTTCGTTGCAGTTGAGATTGATGGAGTGCTCGCCCCGTACGGGGACCAGCTGCCCTCGGGGTATGACGTGCACGATGTGGAGTCGGCTGCGTGGCGGGAGTGGGCCGCCATGGTCTACCCCCGGCCGCGCGTCCTGCGGCTCGCTCTCAACCCGGACGTCGGCCGGGCTCTCGCGGACCTCCCGGCGGACCTTGTACTGGTCTCCAGCTACACCGCCGCCGAACTGGAGCCGCTGCTGCCCGCACTCGGCTGGGAGAAGGTGCCGCCACTGGTGCCGATGCGCCACACCGGGCGCATCCATTACATGCGCGTGGACGACCCCGGCCGGTCTCCCGACGCGGAGAACGGCCTGCACTGGCGGGCCGAGGAGGTCATCTCCTGGGCCCGTACCCACGACCGCCCAGTGGCGTGAGTACGCGGCGGAGACCGGCACCAGGCGCAGACCCGCCGCACCACCGCCTATCTGTCCCCGGTTGGACCGCTGCTCGCACACCCCGTCGACCCCGCCGTCGGAGTCACCGCGGCCGACCTGGAGACGCTGCGGATGTGGGCGCAGGAGATGGACACGCTGCCGGATCCGGAGGTGGTGGTGCCTGTGGAGTGCCGGGACTGCGGAAGCCGCGAGACCACCGTGCTCGACGGCCGCCGCGTCGACCGGGTGCACGGCCGGTGCGGATCGTGCTGCGAGTGCTTCTGCCCGGGACCGACGGACGACACGTTCCAGCCGTGCGGCGACCTGGAGAGCGAGCAGTGCACCGCGTGTCGCTGCTGCCTGGTGTGTATGGGCTGCCACTGCCTTGAGTAGGACCGCGTGGTGAGGGTCAGAGATGAGTTCTCACCGAGGTACCACAATGCCCCGGGCCACATCCGGACGCGGCGCCCCCCGGCCCCGCCTGGGCCGCGGTCTTCCTCCTTCCCGCCTCCGCCCGAGCCGGTACGCTGAGTACAGGACAGCGACGGACGTGACATAGGCCAGGAGGAGCGAGGTCATGACGAACCAGCCGCCGGAGTGGAACGTCGACCGCCTCCACGTCGCCCTGCCGCACTCGGCCAACCGCGCCCAGCTCGTCCAGGACGTGAACACCACCCCCGTTGACGAACTCCCGCACGTTCTGGGCGGGTGGGCCCGCGCCGTGGAACAACTGCAGGCCGCCCGGCCTCAGATCGAGGCGGCGCGCGCCCACTTCAAGGAGCACGGCGAGCTGCCGCCCCAGTACGCCGACGCAGCCGACCTGACCGGTGACATCGCGCGGGACGCCGGGCACCGGCGAGGCGCTGCGTGACGTTCCGTCTGCGCTTCCCGCCCGACCAGTACGACGTCTATAAGCAACTCGGTGACGACGCGCGCCGCGACATCGCCGTGTGCCTCGTCGACGCCTTGCAGGATCCGCTGGCGGCCAGCGAGCCGTACGGCGAGGACGACGGCATCGTGCGTACGGTCGCCCGCGGCCGCGCACCGTCGTCATCCTGATCGGCCAGCCGACGAGCACGGTCACTGTGCTCGCGCTCGCGTACGCGGGCTAAGCCACCGCTTTGCCGCTGTGGCTATGTGCGTGGGTCGCGACGTCGTTTCAACGCAGACACCTCACGATGCCAACGCCTCAACTTACGCGGGCGAGTTCGGTTCCGAGCTTCGTCAGGGGCGCTCCACGGATCGCACGAGCCGGAATGCGCCCACAAGGGTCATCGTCAGGCCCGCTCCACTGATAAGCCACGCCATGGTGTCGACGGTTTCGCCAGTCCCCACGACCAGTAAGCGGTCGATCGCGTACCCCAGCGCTACAACGAGCACTCCAGCAGCTACGAGACCCCATGCCTTGGGCTGACGCCCGTGGCAACGGCCGTCGTGTGATTCCGACACCTAGCCGCCTTCCTTGACGCTCTGCCCAGTCTCTACATGCATGTCCCAACGCCCAGGGTTCAAAGACAGGTTCTGACATGATCTCCGTCATGAGCGTTCCACCGGGCCGGTACCGCGTCGTCGTCGCCTTCGCCGACCGCGACGCAAAGACCGGCTGGTGGGACGAACCAGCCGTCGCCGCCAAGAAGTCCGGCGACTGGATCGGCCTGTACGGGAAGACGGACGTCCGCGTTGAGCTGTACGACACGGCGAACGAGACCGTCATCGATGCATGGCCGGACGACACATCCGTCGATGCCTCTGCTCCCGGAGAGTAGGGGCGACCCGAGGCCGCTGACCCATGGTCGGCCTCGCCGTATCCCGCGCATTCGGCGCCACCGGCAGCCGCAGGTCTCGCTCCGCTTCGTGTTCGGCCGATCCGGTCCTGCGGCATAGGGTGTGGCCGCGGTGCGGGTCCGACGAGCCACATACTTACGGCCCGCGCCGCGCACTCCCGTCGATCAGCTCACGATGAGGCAACTGTGTTCGGACCTGATCTGCCACCGGCCTCCGAGCCGATGACCTTCGAGGCGTTCCTCGCCCGCTGGCCCACGGGCGCCTGGAAGACCGAGATGATCGACGGCGTCGTGTACTTCTACGGCGAGTTCGACGAGCGGGACGTGCAGGTCGCCGAGCGCGCCTATCCGGGGCGCCGTGCGCTCATCAATCGGGCCAACGACCTTGAGCTTCATCCCGGCGGCACCGCGCGGTTGCGCTCCGTACTGGAGGTCGACAGCGCCGCGAGCACCGACAACTCGGCCGGAGGGCCGGACGTCTGAGCGGCGGGGCCTGCCCTCGTGACGGCGCGGCCACGTCAGGTCAGCGTGAGGGGCGGTCGCACACCCGGGGCCGACCCTCACCGCGCCCAGAGCATCCCGGCGCACTGCCTCTTTACGGCACGCAGCCCGCTTCCACCAGTTCCAGCAGGCCCAGGATCAAGGGGTGTGCGCGTTCGGCTCCTGGCGCCGGCTCGTCCTGGGCGGTCTCCCACACCGCGTGAGCCACGGCGTCGTGGAAAGCGGCGGAGTAGAGGGTTTCGAACGGCGTGTACACGGTCGGCAACTCGCCTTTCGCCGCCATGATCACGTCGATGTCGAGTCCGGGAACACATGCGGACAGCACCAGCACTTCGTCGCAGAACAGGAACGTGAGGCGGTGTTCGACCACCAGCAGGAGTTCGTCTGCCGAGATGCCGACGTCCTCGTGGTTGATCTCGATCAGATGCCGGTGATCGGGTTGGCTCAGCACGGGGTCGTCCGACACGGCCGAGCCCCACCGCCAGCAGGGACAGGGCACTGCGGTCACGGTGCCTTCGGGCCACCCGGGCAGCATGTCTCCGGGCAACAAGTCCGCTGCCGGCCGCTGCTCCAGGACCTCCGCGTCGTCGGCGACGTGCAGCCGCAGCATGTCTGCGACAAGCGTGCGCCACGGGGCTGCGGGCAGCTCGCCGCGCACCCGCCGCAGATCATCGACGCGCTCCACGTCAGGGACGAGGTAATAGGTGCCGGGATACCGGTCGGCCAGGCCGGCGAAGAACTCTCCCTCGGCCGTCAGCATCGAACTGCCGTCCGCGCAACGCCCGGGACCAACCGGCTTTGCCTGCAGCAGGGTTCTCGGCTTCTCACGACACCGGTGATCATCTGGAGTAGCTGCAGCAGGTCGCGCGTCTCCTCCAGCGTGAGCATCTCCAGGCGGCGGGCGAGCGCGCCCTGCGCGGGAACGAGGTGGTCGGTGTCCGTACTCATGCCCGGGCAACGAGGGCCGACGTCGGGGTGCATCCGCACGAACTGGACAAACACCCGCACGGCCGTACTGGGGAGTCTGTTCTCGTTCCCTCAGGAGCCGAGAGCGTGGCCTTCATCTCGATCGCCACGGCTCGCGCGACGTCACACAGGCTCCCATCGGCTTCCTCCGGCTCGTGGTCCAGAACCGTGCGCCCTCCTCGAACCAGGCGGGCGGGAAAGCGTCCCAGTACGGGTGTCCCCAGCCGGGCGAGAACGCGGTCGGCTTCGGCAACGAACGCGCGGTGCAGTTGGGGCTCTTCGGCCTCGTCGGCCATGAGGAGAACGCCGGTCACGGGGATCGTGTCCACCGGAACGTGGCGCAGGGTTCTCTCCCGCCACACCATGGCGGCCTCCGCCGGCGTGAGCGGGATCCCTTCTCCCGTGGCCGTCCGGTGTCGCGGATGGCTCACCGAGACATTGACCTCGAACCCCTGGTCGTTACTCAGCAGCAGATACTCGTCGGCGATGCCCTCAAGCGACCCCGGGCACAGGTGATTGTGGATCCAGTCGTCCGCAAGGAGGATCCAGTCGAAGTGCACCCGTGCCCAGGCAACGAGATCTGCCAACGCCTCGAGGGACAGGTCGCTCACGTGCTCGTACAGCGCGCCCGCACCAGACACCAGACGCGCGGGTTGCCAAAGAGTCCCTGATGTAGGTGCTTTGGGCCGCTCCGTATGAGGCCACTGCGGGACGGAGCGCCAAGGTCGTCGGGGCACTGTGCTGCGTGCGGATCCGACAAGCAGTACCCGCTCACCGTGCAGTGCCCAGGCGGCGCCCAACTGTTCGGCGAACCGCCGGGGCGTGAAGTTGTCCGAGGTCATCGGCGGCATCTCCAACTGCAGCACCCGGCCGGGGGCGTTCGGTCGGAGTGGGGGGAGGCAAGCGGGGCCGTCGGCGGTCTGTTGCTCACCAAGAACAGAGAAGGGGCGGGGGCGGCGTGTCGCCGGCACGGGGGTATCGGAGGGGACGCTGGTGGTGGTCACGGTCAGGATGCCGTCCCAGCCGTCGCCGTGGAGGCGGGGGATGAAACGCATGTGGCACGCGCTCGGCCCACACTCGTGCGTCGTGCGGTCCATCACGAGGCCGGGGCCGGCGAGCGTGTTCTCCAGCACGGCGGCAAGCCGGTCGTCGTGCGGTGGCACCTCCGGCCCCACCCTCCGGCGCACGTGCCAGTCCAGTCCGTGATCAGCTTCCTCGCTGACGACACGGACCCCTTGATGCCCGGCGAGGCGTTCCCACAGACCGGGCCGGCGCAACAGGGCGCTGGCCAGGTACATGGAAGTGCCGTGGCGCTCAGTGAGGGTCGGCGGGGTAATCGGAGCGTCGCGGCGCCGCGTACGGGGCCGCCCGCCCCGTGCGGCGCGCGGCGGCGGTGTGCTGTGGGTCCACAACGGGCGTCGGCCTAGGGCCTTTTCGGTGCTTTCGTGGTCGCTAAGCAGGGGGATCATGTCGACGCCGCGGCAGGACACATGCAACAGGGCGCTGCCTTCCTGGCCGTCGAACCAGACATCGATACCCCGCCCGGCGGGCTGTGCCCGCAGGCCGCCGACCCCGTGGATCGTCTTGTCCTGGTCCCGTGAGGGCAGCAGGTCGAAGAAGGGGAGAAATGCCTCGCCGTGCGTGAGGTGGACGTCGAGGCGCTGCTCCTGCGGGACGACCTGGGCGATACAGAAGGCCGCCAGGCCACCCGCGGGCGCTGTCAGCGCGCCGAGCAGCAGGGATTCCAGCAGGGCCTGTCGACTGCGCGCCGCGGGCACCAGCCGGGAGTAGCCGGGTAGTTCGCCCACGCGGGCGCGGACTCCTTCGAGTGACTCCTTGGTGAAGTCCGCGCGCGCGGAAGCAACGTCATGCAGCAACATCGCGTGTCCTTTCGGCACTGGCCCCCGACCGGGCTCTGAACAACGCGGTGTTGTTGGTGCAGGAAGTGCGGAAACCGAGTTGGGAAGGTGTAACGGCGAAGAAGGTTTCCCGACGACGCCCGCAGGTCGGATGAGGCGCCCGGAACTGGCCCCTCGCTCGGGCCAGGCTGGGACAAAAGTACCCTTCGGGGACCGTGCAGCCGTGGCACCGCTCCCGGAGACCACCCTGTTGGGTGAGACGTGGAGCTACTACGTCACTGTCCACACAGGCAGCCGGGTCTCCGGCCCGGAATCGACCGGATTCCGCAAAACGCCTGTGCTGCTTGCGTGGATTCGGTGTCCTGGAGTTCAGCGTGGCAGGCTCGGCGTCATCCGGGCGCGGAGACGGCCCGATCCCCAGCAAGGTTCGAGAGCGACTGGAGCCGTTCCTGTGAGCAGCGTTCACCCCCCGCTTCGCCTGATCGTGACCGGTGGCGGGACCGGCGGGCACACCTATCCGGCCCTCACCGCGGTGCGCACGCTTCAGGCCCGGTTGACGGCCGTGGGCGGTGGCCTTGACGTCCTGTGGGTGGGCAAGGCCGACAGCCTGGAGGAGCGGGTCGCCGCTGGTGAGGGCATCGCGTTCGCCTCGGTGGCGGTGGGCAAGATCCGTCGCTCGAAGAACCCGATCAAGATGGCGTCGCCTGCGAACGTCGCCGATATGAGCCGCGTGCCGCTCGGTGTCATGCAGGCCCGCAAGGCGATCAACAACTTCCGCCCGGATGTGGTGCTGGCGACCGGCGGCTATGTGGCTGTCCCGGTCGGGATCGCCGCCACCCGGCTGTGCCGCGTCCCGCTCGTTGTGCACGAGCAGACCGTGCGGCTGGGCCTGGCCAACAAGACGCTCGCCGGTGCCGCCAGTGGGATCGCTGTGTCCTCCGAGTCCAGTCTGTCGCTGCTGCCCGAAGGCGTTCGCGACCGCGCGGTGGTCACCGGCAACCCGGTGCGGCCCGAGGTGTTGTCCGGGCAGCCGGACAAGGCCGTACAGGCCCTCGGGCTGGGCGGCTTCGACCGGCGGCTGCCCACCGTGTACGTCACCGGAGGGGCCCAGGGCTCGCTCCAGATCAACACCCTCGTACGCGATCTGCTGCCCTGGCTCCTGGAGCGGGCGAACGTCATCCACCAGTGCGGCCCCGACCACGTCGACGAGCTGCGCCGCAGTGCGGCGGCGCTCGCCCCGCAGCTCGCCGCGCGCCACCATCTGACCGCGTACGTCGGGCCCGAGCTGCCCGACGTGCTTGCGCTCGCCGACGTCGTGATCTCCCGCAGTGGTGCGGGCACGATCGCCGAACTCACCGCGTTGGGCAAGGCGTCCGTGCTGGTGCCGCTGGCGACTTCGGCCGGGAACGAGCAGGCCCACAACGCCGAGCATCTGGAGAAGGTCGGCGCGGCGCTCGCGCTGACGGGCGAGGTCACCGCCGAGCGGTTGCGCGAGGCAGTCGCTCCGCTGCTCGCCGACCCGGGCCGGCGCACGCAGATGGCCGCGCAGGCCCGCACGCAGGGGCGTCCCGATGCCGCCGAGCGGCTGGTGGATCTCGTCCTGTCGGTTGCCGGCCGTTAGCGGAGGTGGCGTGCGGCTCCGGTCTCGATGATCTGCGCGCAGCGGGTGAAGGCGGCCATCGGCTGGCCGATCGGGTCGGGCACGTCCTGGCCGTCGAGATAGAGGCGGATCTTGTGCGCGTTGTCGTCTGCGATGAGGAGCAGCTTCTCCAGCACGGAATGGTCCATCGCGAGGACGAGGTCGGCCCAGTCGAGCGCGGCCCGGTCGACGGGGGCGGGCGCGTGGTCCAGGAGGTCGTAGCCGCGCACCGCTGCGGCGGCGATCATGTCCGGGTGGGCGGTGTGGCCGACCCACTTGTCGACCAGGCCCGCTGAGCGGACCTCGGCCGCGTCCCCGGCCCGGTCGGCGAGGATGCGGGCGGCCAGGGGGCTGCGGCAGTAGTTGCCCAGACACACGGTCAGGATGCGGCGCGGCCGGCCGGTCATCGTCCTGCTCCGGCGGCGGCCAGGGCCTGTTGCAGGGTGTCCACCACGCGGTGGATGTCCTCGGGGCCGAGGTGCTGGTGGAAGGGCAGCGTCATGATCTCCTCGCCGAGGCGCTCGGTGGCGGGCAGCGGCCGGTGCCAGGGCCGGAAGGCGGGCTGGGTGTGGTTGGGCGGGTAGTGCACGCCCACGCCGATGCCGCGCGCGTGCATGAACTCCCAGACCCGGTCGCGGTCTTGGACCTTCACCACGGCCAGGTGTGGTACGGAGTTGTCCACGTCCACGTCCACCAGATCGACACCCTGCATGGGCTTCAGCGCCGCCTCGTACTGCCGCCACAGGTGCTTGCGGGTGCTCTCGGCGACCGCGAAGTGGGCGAGCTGGACGGTGCCGATCGCGGCGTTGAGCGTGGACATGTGGGCGCGGAATCCGACCGTCGTCACCTCGTAGGTGGTGGCCGCCGCACGGCGGTCGGCCGAGGCGGGCACACCCAGGGAACGCAGGCCGCGTAGCCGGGCGGCCTCGGCCGGGGTGCGGGGCACGATCATGCCGCCCTGGCCGCACGTGATGTTCTTGATCGGGCCGAAGCTGAAGCAGGTCAACTCCCCCGTGGAGCCCACCCAGCGGGTGCCGCAGCGGGAGCCGAAGGCGTGCGCGGCGTCCTCCACGACCGTGATCCCCCGCCGGTCGAGCGTGCCGTGCAACGGCGTCAGGTCCACGGCCCGGCCGCCGAACAGGACGGGCACGACGGCGGCGGTGGCCGGCGTGAGGGCCGCTTCGACGATCTCGGGGGTGATGCACAGGGTGTGCGGGTGGACGTCGACGAAACGGGGCCGGGCGCCGGCGGCGAGGATCGCGTGGATCGTGGCGCAGAAGGTCAGCGACGGCACGATCACCTCGCTGTCCGGCCGCAGGTCGGCGGCGAGGAGCGCCAGGTGCAGGGCGGCGGTTCCGGAGCTGACGGCGACCGTGTCGGCGACGCCGAGGAAGCGGGCGACGCCTTCCTCGAAGTCCTCGGTGGCCCGCCCGTGCCCGTAGTGGCCGCTGGCGAGGATCTGGTCCACGGCGGCCTGCTCGCCCCCGTACAGGTAGGGGCTGGCGTTGCGGGTGGCGTCCGGCCGGGCAGTCGCACGGGTCATCAGCACACCTCCGACAGTGCGGGCAGCAGGGTCTGGTCGCCGCTCGCCAGCGTCTCGACGTACTTGGTCAGGAAGATGCCGGGCCGGTAGGCGAGGCGGGAGTGGTCGACGTGGCGGCCGAACATGGCGTTCAGACTCTGCCCGATCAGTTCGGCGCCCGCGGCCTCGGCCAGGGCGAAGCCCCCGGCGATGCGCACGTTGAGTTCGGTGATGCGCACCCGCTGGGGGTGCGCGTCGTCGACGAAGCCCTGGACGCAGCACAGGCCCATGGCTCCGGCGGCCGCGAGGGTCTGCCGCACCACCGCGTCGACCTGTTCGTCGTGGAAGGTCGTGGACACCATCGACAGCCCGGACTTGACCAGGGCGCGGTACCGCAGGACCGCCGCGGCCCGGCCGGTTCGGTCCACGAGGCAGTCGGCCGTGAACTCGTAGCCCAGCAGCCGCTCTTGGATCATCGGCTCGGGCACCAGCTCACACAGCACGCGGGCCTGTTCGTGTGTCGAGCAGATGTGGACGTGCTGCGCGCCGTGCCCGCGCCGCGGCTTGACCACCAGCGCGCCCTCGCCCTCGGGCACCTCGTCGAGCTGCTCGGGCAGCACCGTCCGGGCGGTGGGGACGCCTGCCTTGACCAGGACCTCGTGGAAGGCCGCCTTGTCCAGGCAGGCTTCGACCGAGGCCGCGTCCGGCAGCCACAGGCGCACGCCCACACGAGCCAGGTCTTCTCGGATCTCCAGCAGCGGGAGCAGGTCGTTCTCGATCCCGACCATGAGGGCGTCGGGACGCAGCTGTCGGCAGAGCTGCACCATCGCCGCCGCGTAGGCGGGGTGGTCGGCGCGCGGCGTGACGCGCGCCGTCACCCTCGGCAGGAGGAGGCCGGGCGCCAGCGGTTGCGCGTCCGTGCAGATGACATGGTGCTGGAGGCGTTGCAGATGCCGCGCGAGGTCGAAGCCGGGAGCGGCGCCGACCCCGGTGACCACGATCCGCTTGGGCGGGATGATTCCAGTCTCAGACATGGGTGATGCCCCTCTCCGCGGCCTTCGCGAGGCTGATCTCCGGCAGCGTCGATTCGGGGTCGCGCAGCGCCGGCGCCCGCCGCTCGGGGTGGTCCCGGTACCACTGCACGGTCTCGGCCAGCCCTTCTTCCATGTCCCGCCGCGGCCGGTAGCCCAGCTCGCGCACCTTGGACCAGTCCATGGCGTAGCGGACGTCGTTGGACCGCCGGTCCTCGACATAGCTGACCTGGCTCCAGTCGGCGCCGCAGGCGCTCAGGATCAGCCCGGTCAGGTCCTTGTTCGTCAGGTCGGTGCCGCCGCCGATGTTGTAGACCTCCCCGGGGGTGCCCTCGCGCAGGACGAGTTCGATGCCCTGGCAGTTGTCCTCGACATGCAGCCAGTTCCGGATGTGCTGGCCGCTGCCGTGCAACGTGCACGGCTCGCCGTTGAGGAGGTGGCTGATGAACCGTGGGATGACCTTCTCGGGGTGCTGTGCGGGCCCGTAGTTGTTGCTGGAGCGGGTGACGCAGACCGGTACGCCGAAGGTCTGGTGGTAGGAGAGCGCGATGAGGTCGCTCGCCGCCTTCGATGCCGCATACGGCACCGTGGGCCGCAGCGGGTACGCCTCGCTCGCATGCCCCTTTGGCAGCGGCCCGTACACCTCGTCGGTGGAGACGTGCACGAACCGCTCGATGCCCTTGCGGTGGGCGGCATCGAGGAGGACGTGGGTGCCCAGGACGTTGGTCGCCAGGAAGGTTCCGGCCTCGAAGAAGGACCGGTCGACGTGCGACTCCGCCGCGAAGTTGACGACATAGTCGTGGCGTTGCACGAGCTCGTCGACCAGCTGCTGGTCGAGGATGTTGCCGCGCTCAAAGTTGAGCTTCGGGGAGATGAAGGAGTCCGACAGGTTCGCCTTGTGACCGGCGTAGGTGAGCGTGTCCAGGACGGTCACCGTGGCAACGTCGTCACGCTCCAGAAGCCGCTTCACGAAGTGCGAGCCGATGAAACCGGCACCGCCGGTGACCAGGATGTTGTCCATGGGCCTGACCAATCGTTGTGGATGGTCGGAGCAGGTCTCCCGTGCGGGGCGAAGCAGGGCTTCGCCCCGCACGGGGTATCCGGCGGCCGGTCCCAAGGGTCGGGGCCGGCCGCCAGGTTGAGCGCCCGCCCGCCGCCGACAGCGGGCGGGGTGTGCAGTGGGCCGACCGCGAGCTCCCCCACGGAACGTGCGGCCGGGGCGCGGGATCAGGGCGCCATCTCCTCAATGAGCAGGTCTCGGGACACACCGCGTACGGGCGCGCCGGTCCTCACGACCAGGAGGAGACCCCACGTAAAGGGGCCCGCTCAGGCTGACGGCCTCGATCAGGGCTGCGAACGCCCCTCCGGGACCGCCGCCGTAGCAGGCAGATGGGCGCGCACGGTCTTCCCCCCGTTGGCGAGCAAAGTCAGGGAGAGTTCCCCGCCCAGCGCGCGGATCAGCGGCAAGCCTCTCCCCTGTTCGTCGTCACTGCTTGGGATGAGGTGCTCGCGGAACCCGGGGAACGCACCTACCGGATCGCTGACGTCGATGAGAAGCGCACCGCCCTCGAGCAACGCGAGCCGCACGTCAAGGAGATGCCCGGCGACCCGCGAGTAGCGGACGGCGTTGGTAACGAGTTCGGAGGCGATGACCGTCGCGTCCTCCTGATCGCCGTCCCACGCCCACATGAGCAGTCGACGGCGGACATGGACACGCATCAATGACACCGCTCGAGGCACCATCGAGTAGCTCATGGACCAGTCGTGGATGACGTTCTCCGCCACCGTGGGCGTCGTGTCCAGTGTGTTCACGGTCGCTGGTCCCCTCAGGCTGGCTTTGTTCGTCATCCATCAGCGTTGCTGGCGTGAAGGGTGCGCACCATGCGTCGGGGGTATCACCGACGTGTCACTGTCGGCGGCGGGGCATCACGTAGGTGTCATCTCGCCAACTCCCTTTGCTCGGAGCCAGGTTCTGGGGATAGTCAAAGTGCTGTCCGGCTGTCTGTGCCGGCTGCGACTCGATCTGGAGGGATCATGGCGCCGCAGCCTCGGAACCTGCTCCATGCCCTGGTTCTCGCACGATCGTGGACGTACGCAGAGGCCGCCGCCGAGTACCGGAGGGGCGGGGCCGAGCTCGGGAATGAGCTGAGCGAGGACCTGTACCGCACGGCGGACGTCTCGGAGCCGACGTGGCGGCGGTGGACGAGCGGCCGAATGCGCAGCCTGCCCAACGCTCCGGCACCACGCATCCTGGAACGGATGTTCAGCAGACCGGCACGGGAACTGTTCGGACCCCCGCCGCAGATTTCGGTGACCCTGCACCCCGTGCTCGACGAAAGCGACATTGCCATGACTGCTCGTGACGCTGCGGCCCACGCCGGGACCGCCGCCTCCGCCCACCTCCCCGACATGACCCTCGACCAGGTTGAGGACGACGTTCGGGCACTCGCCGTGGACTACGAGACGACTGACCCGGTGACCGCGTTCCGCAGGGCCGAGGTCCTACTCCTGGACGTTCAGGAAATGCTGGAACGTACTCAACGCCCGCGCCAGCAGGAGCGGTTGTACCTTGCGGCCGGACAGGCGGGAGCCCTCCTAGCCGTCGCATCGTTCGACCTGGGAATGCTGGGCCCAGCCGTGCAGTTCGCGCGGACCTCCGCCATGTACGGGCAGACCATCGAGCACGGCCCCCTGCAGGCTTACGCGCACGGCGTGCTCGGCTACCTCGCCTACTGGGACAACCGCCCCTCGAGCGCCCTGCGCAACATCCAGATCGCCAAATCGTTCGCGGGCGTCGGCGACATGGGACAGGTGCGCCTCGCCTCGATCGCGGCCCGCGCCCACGCCCACCTCGGCCAGACCCAGGAAGCCGAACGCAGCATCCAGGCCGCCCTCGAACCCCACGGCTCCGGCCTTGACGACCTTCATGACGCGGTAGGAGGGGAGTTCGGATTCCCTCCGGCGCGAGCAGCGATGAGCCACGCGACGACCTACCTCGTCCTCGGGGACTCCCACCACGCCGAAGCGGCGGCCGAACACGCACTGACGCTCCTCGAAGCCGACCCCGACGTCGACCGCCAGGTGCAGATCCAGGTGACGGTCGATTTGGCCCGCGCCCGCCTGCTGCGCGGCGAACTGGAAGGCGCTGACGAGGCATTGGTTCCCGTCTTCGCCACGCCGGTCGAGTGGCGCACGATCGGCCTCGTCGACCGGGTGACACACCTGCGCGCCCAACTCACCCGGCCGGAAGTCGCCTCCGCCACACCAGCTCGCGCGCTGGGCGAGATCATCGAAGACTTCGTGGCCCGGGCTGCGGCCCGCCCCCTTCCTGGCAGTCGGCTAGCCATAGAGGGCTAACCCAGCACGGCAAGGATCTTCTGTTCCTTCTCGGAGTCGATGCCGTGGTCGTCCCAGCGGGGGTGCTTAACCGGCTCCTGGCCGGAGACCAGCCACGCCCACGTGTCCGCCACCGTCTGCTCCAACGGCCTGCACGACAGCCCGGCGCCCACAGCGCGCCGGGAATCGACCGCCCAAGCACCATGCGCGGTACGCCACAACGGCATCTCGGTCCACTCGCGGACACCGAACTTTTTGAGGAGGCCATCCGGCGCCCACACCAGGCGACCACGACCGCCAGTTGCCTCAAGGCAGGCCGTGAGGAAGTCGCCCATCGTGGCCCTCCCTTGTGGTGCGGCAACGTTGAAGTCACCCAGGGGTGCATCGAGGGCGAACGCGGCGACGTCCCGTACGTCGACCGGCTGAATGGACTGCACGGGCCTCCCTGGCGCAAGAATGGCACCGCCGCGCTCTGACCTGCGCAGCCACCACGGCAGGCGGCCCACGTACTCGCCGGGCCCCAGGATCACGCCGGGGCGAAGAATCGTGGCGTATTCCCCGAAAGCGTCCCGTACCGCGTTCTCGCATCCAGCCTTCTGCATGCCGTAGTGGATCGTTGTGCCCTGTTCAGCTCCGAAGTCACGGCCCGAGTTGGGCGGGGCATAGTACGTGGGGCTGCTCTCGTCCAACGGCTCATGCGGCCAGCCCGTGTACGCGTTCACCGTGGACAGGTACACGTAACGGTCAGCGACACCGGCCAGCATCCGTGCTGCGGCTTGTACCTGATACGGCGCCATCTCGGACGCTGACGTGTCGACGACCACGTCCCAAGGGCCGTGGGACGCCAGCCTCCGCACATCGTCTTCATCAGTTCGGTCGCCGCGCACCACCGCGATGCCGTGCAGATCTGGCGCACTGCGGCCCCTGTTGAACGTGGTGACGTCGTGCCCACTCAGGAGTGCCCTCTGGGCGATGGCTCGGCCCAGGAACCAGGTTCCGCCGAGGAGGAGGATGCGCATGCGTCCGATCATGCCTGGCCGTCGAGCGGCCTCACCAGGGGATGCTCTGACATATCAGGGCGCGGTCCAGATCCGCGGCGGCACCGGGGGGAGATCGGCCACGACGCTGCCTCGTCCACCGTGCGCAGCGTGCCTGCCGGCTTGTCGGCGTCCCCATCACCGTGCTCTGGCTGGAGGAAGCAACTCGGTAGTGGACCCAGTTCGGGCGGTCAGTCCGTCGGCGGCACGAACGGAAGAAGAGCTGACTTCAACAGGTGAACCTCCGGGCCGATCACTGGACTTACCTGCCGCACCCACGATCTCTTTGATCGTCACTCCGGGAGAACCGCGCCGCCCCACGGCACGGCCCCGATCCTTCGCCTCGAGCCGCGTTGTCACAGCTCACGCCTAGGGTGACCGTCGTGAGCTCACCGGCGCCACGAGCCGGTGACGCGATTCTTTGGGGGTTGGTGTGTCCTGGTGGAACAGGGAGCCCGGGACGAGGCCTCAGTGGGAGCTGGAGCCGCTGGCAGCTGTGGGGCCGCTGCGGTTTGGGATGGATGCCGACCAGGTGGCAGCCGCCCTGGACGGCGCGATCGCCTACGTCTCCAGCGGATTGGGAAAGCCGCTGGGGTGGGGACAGTACACCGACTGGGGGGTGACCGCGTTCTTTGGCGAGGACGCGGACCTTGTGGCCGTCGCGGTGGAGGCCATGGGCGGCCCGCAGGTACGGCTGCGGAACGTCCAACTGATCGCCCAGACTCCTTCCGCGGTACGCGCTCAACTCCACGACCGCGCGCGGCAGGAGGGCGCGCAGGTGCGAACGAACTGGAACGGTGATCCGGAAGTTCCGGCATGGGGCCTGTCGATGGGAACGACACAGGAACTGGTGCTGTCCGCCGAGGGGTATCTGCAGCGGCTGGACACGAGCATCACCGACGCCCTCTTCGTCGCGCCCGCCCTCGCTCACGATCCTTACGCGGCTGAGCCCGTCAATCAGTACTTCGACATCGGCGCCAGGGCGACCAACCCAGGTTCCTGGCCAGTCAAGCCCGCCGCGGACCGACCGCGGTGGGACTGGACTCCCCTGCAGCAGATCGGCCCGCTCCGGTTCGGCATGACACCGCACGAAGTGGCTGCCGCGCTCGGCGAAGAGCCGGCCGACCGCCACGGCCGCTACCCCTTCGGCCAGTCCTGGGAAGGGATCGGCCAGTGGATCCTGACGGAGGACCGGTTCACCCAGGCCGGAGTGAGCGCGCACTACTCCAGCGGTTTCAGCTTCCCGCCCGTCCTCGGCGCCGTCACCGTGCACGGACGCACCGGTCCTCAGGTCGCGTACGCGGGCATCCAACTGATCGGCCGACCGGTCACCACCGTGGACAACGCCCTGATACAGCACGTCGAAAGGCACGGCATTCAGCTGGTCGTAGGCTGCGGCGGAGACCTCGGCCCCGACGGTCTCAACATGTATGTCCGGGCCACCAGAGCCGGAGACACCATGATCAGCGAAGCACGGTTCTGCCAACAGGAATGGGAAGACCACGGCTGACATCTCCCCACGTCTCAAGGCGAACCCTGAGGCAGAGACCTGAGCACAGCAGGTTCCGGCCCGATCAGCGGAGCGGCCCGCACGGGGAGATATCTGGCCGTGGTGTACGGGGCGCAGGTGCGTGAGGCCCTTCGGCGACAGCGAGAGCACCATCTCGTCGACGCCGGCCAGGCGCCGCTGCCGCTTGTGTTCAAGCAGACCAACTCCACGATCATCGACAAGGTGATGAAGGCATGGCCGAGTGGCAGTCCCGGCCGCTTGACTGCGTCTAACCGGTGGTCTTCGTGAGGGCAGCGTGAGGTGTCTGCCATCGCGCCAGCGACGCTCGCTGGGCACGGGCTGATTTGGAGCGCACCGGCACCCCGGTCCTGATCGTGTGGCCAGAAGGTGCCAGCCGTTGACGGCGGGGCTCGCGGACAATCAGTGCACGGCAGCGGCGCCTGCCGCGAGCGCGAGGAGTGCACCGAGGAGCAGAGGTGGTCCGAGCGCGATGGGCGTCTTCGCTGTGGCCTTGCCCCGGGCGATGAGCACGATGCCGTACCCGGCGGCGAGGATGTGGCCGACGAGTACGCCGTACAGCAGGGTGCTCCAGCCGTACCAGCCGAGCGTCGCGCCGATGAACAGGCCGAGCTTCACGTCGCCGAAGCCCATGGCGCGGGGGCTGATGAAGAACATCACCGAGAACACGGCGCCGAGAACCACACAGCCGAGCGCCGCGGTGGGGAGCGAGCCGGCCGAATCCGGCAACAGGCTGGCGGCGGCGAGCAGTAGGAGGACCGCGGCGGCGAGCGGCAGGGTAAGTCTGTCGAGGAGCCGGTGTACGCGGGCGTCGATGAGGCCGAGGACGAGCGCGGGCGGAGCCAGAAGCAGCCAGGCGACCAGCTCAGGGCGGGCTCCAGTGGCTGAGGCGAGGACGCCGCAGATCGCGGCCGCGGCAGCGCAGACCACGCCCACCGAGCGTCGGTCACCGTAGTGGTGCCCGCCGGCCGGGCACACGGGCAGGAGCCAGGTGCGGGCGCCGCTGGGCAGGCGATGGCCAGCGGGGCAGGTGGATTGCCAGGGGTCGCCGACCGGGACCGAGAGGCGGTAGAGCGCCGCCTGGGCGCACCAGCCGGTCACCGCTCCCCACGCGGCCGCGGCCACGATCACTGCCAGCATCTGTGTCTCCCCCGCCGCTGTGTGATTCCCATTGTGGATCAGGCAGTTGAAGAGTCCGCGGTCAGGCGGGTGCAGAGCGGGCAGAGCTCGCCGGGCGCGCCGACGGGGCGCCCGCACATCCCGTCCTGCCCCGGGCACTCGTGCCGGATCGCGACGGTGTCGAGCGCCGTCCTGCCCGTCGGTGGAGCCGCGGAGGCTGGGGGCTGGTGCGCTGGCCCCGGTTCGCGAGTCCGGTCGGCCGCGGCGAGAAGCGCGAGCTGCTTGAGGCGCGCGCCGACGAGCGCGGCCAGCGAGTGGGTCCGCTCGTGCGGTGCCGGGTAGGGACGGCCGACGAGCGTCTCGCGGATGTGCTCGCGGCTCACTCCGCTTTCCAGAAGGCGGCCGACGAGCGGGGCTTGATCGGCGAGGGTGTGGCCGGTGGCCAACGCGGCGTGCAGTTCGGGGTGGTGACGGCCGATCGACAGCAGCACCTGCTCCCCCCGTGCGGCGGCCGCGGCGTCAGATCTCGGCGACCGCGTCGGGGGCGAGCACGGCCCGGATGTCGCGGACGGAGGGATGGGGATGGTGTTCTGCTCGGTGGTCTTGTTGGAGTTGTTCTTCTTAGGGGGCAGATTCCCCTGCCCTGGGTCAGCCTGCGCAGGAAAACCCGACTCAGGTTCTGACCTGGCCGTTTGCCCTGGCTCCTCCAGCAGCGGATTTTCCGGCTCAGGTGCTGGCCTGCGACGACGCGCATCGGGCGGTGAGCCGTCGCCGTCCGGCCGCGCACTGCCGTGCGCGGCCGGCTGCCATGGGGTCTGAGCAGCGATCGCGAGCCCCTCGGGCATGTCGGTGAGGTAGTAGCGGGCCTCGCCCAGGCGGCCGCGGGCATCGCGCTCTCGCTCGCGGTGAAGGTAGCCGTGCTGCTCGAGTTCGCGGAGCGCCGCGCTCAGTGCGTCCTTCCCCTCGGGCCCGCCTCGCAGCAGCATCACCAGCGAGATGCCGAAGCCGTCGCGGTGGCTGAGCAGCTCGACCAGAAGGCCACGCGCGCGGCGGGACAGTCGGCGGTCGCGGACGGCGTGGTTGAAGACCGTCGTGTAGTGGGCGCCGATCACATCGATGGCCATCGGGCCACGCTGAATCAACCCGCCGAAGCGCCTGGGTGCTTGGCTCACCTGTTCACTCCCCCGTCCGGGATCCGTACGCCACGGCAGGCCGTAGATCGTTGTTCATGACGGAGTTGACCCGGCGGGGCGTACCGGATCGCGTACCGATTCCCCGGCGGCGCGATCACGGTTCCATCACAGTGCGTCACCAAGTGGCCGGTGCGCAGACCGGTGCGCGTCTCGACGTCGGTAGAGGACGCGTGGCGCCGGTGTGGCGTGGCGCCAGGTGCGCACCGAGCGGGCGGCGGCTGCGCAGGGGGCAGCGGAGTGCTGCGCGGCGAACGGGCGCTGCGGGTGCGCAGCGGCGCACGCGGGGTGCTGCGCAGGATGCGGTCTGAGGGTTCGCGCAGCGCACCGAGGAGGTGCGCAGTCTGTGGTGCGCAGTGGGTGCGTGGCGGATGTGCAGCGCGGGTTGTGCAGAGAGTTGGGCGCTCTGTCGCAGCTACTGCGCAAGGCCGGCCGGTGGTGCGCGTTTGTTTTCCAGACGCGCACCGGCCCCATGTCGGCGCCCTCTGGGGGGCGCCCAGATGTCCAGGACGGGTCCGGGCCGGCCGGCCGTCGCGGTGGCCGGTACGCGTTTTCCGGGGCGCTTCTAAGGGCGTACCAAAACGCGTACCAGTGGTTGCTCTGCCCAGGTCACGGCCCTGGCGAGGATGCAGATTCCCCCGCCGGGGCGGGCGTCGCACTCGCCCCATGAGGTGGGGTGGCGGTGACCGGTACGCGTTCGCGGCGGGGGGGGGCTCGGGGCGGGGGTACCGGTCGTCGCGGGCATTGCGGCACCGGTGGTCGAGTTCGGTGCGCAGCCGTCGTCCGGTGGCCGCTGGGTGGGTGCTCCGCTGAGGGCCGGAGGCTGCGCAGGTGTGTCCTCTCGCTGGGACTGCGCAGTCCCATGTCGGGGCCCGCCCGGTGCGCCGACGTCCGGGCCAGGTGCTGCGCAGGCTGAGCGTGCGCTGTCCCGGCGGCGGGTGCGCAGTACCCGATCCGGAGCCGCGCCCGCTCGTATGCGGGGCCGGGATGCCGTCCTTGCGCCCGCCCGACGTGATCGGTGCGCAGCCCGATCCGAGATGGACCACGCCCCGGTGCGCGGTAGGCGATCGCTCGGTGCGCACGCGGCCGTCCGTGACGTTCAGTGGCCACCGTCAGGTGCCGGCACAGGGATGCGCCGAGGGGCCTCACGGGTGCGCGCGGCCGTCGTCGCCTCTTCGTTGCAGCGGTGCACCGCCCGTTGTGCCGGACCGTCGCCCGGTGCGCGTTCGGCTGTGGCCCGGCGAGAGCGCGTACCGGATTGCGTACCGGCTCCATCGTGACGCTTTCGCAATCGCAGCCCCCCAAAACCGGTGCGTAAACCGGTGCGCGCTGCCGGGTTTCGTCATGGCATCAACCGCTTTTGCTGCACAGGAGAACGCCGATGCCAGCATCACCACACGAGGGTCCGCCGACCGTGGCCGGCCTCGATCTGGAGCGCACCCGACGGCGGGTGCGGATGGGGCGGGCGGGGGTGTGGGCCTGCCTGGTCGCCGGTCCCCTCGCTCTCGCCTTCACCGTGACCCAGCCGAACGTGCGGGTCGTCGCGCAAGCCACCCCGGCGCCGGTCCGCACCACGCAGGCGTCCGTCGCCGTCGATCCGGGCGGATATGCCGCCGAGTTCATCGACGCCTGGCTGCGCGCGGATGCCAGCCGGCCGGAGAGCCGCTTCGCCCTGCGTGCGCAGCAGCTCGGCCCCAACGTGCAGCTGCCCGAGCCGGTCGACGGAGCGAAGGCGCCGCAGCGGGTGAGCGCGGTGCGCAGCGTGCGGGGCGCGCACGGCCTGTGGTCGGTGACCGTCGCCGTCCAGGACACCGATGCGGTGCGCTACTTCGCCGTTCCTGTCTCCGCGTCGTCCTCGGGCTCCGCGGTGACGGTGCTCGGGACGCCGGCGCTCGTCGCGGGCCCGGGCACGGTGAAGACCGCGGCGTCGCGTTACACGGTCGACGTGCCGCAGGGGCCGCTGACCGAGACGGTCGGCGACTTCCTGTCCGCGTATCTGTCGGGCAGCGGCGAGGTCGAGCGCTACCTCGCCCCGCGCACCGAGTTGGCGGCGGTCACCCCGGCGGTCGCCGATCAGGTCGGCCTCGAGACGGTCAGCGGCCGCGAGCAGGCCACCGCCGGTCAGCAGGTGCCCGGTGACGGCACCCGCGTGCACGTCCAGGCCTCCGCGACAGCGCACAGCGCCGCGGGCCGGTGGCCGCTGTCGTACGAGCTGACCCTCGCCGCGCGCGGCGGCCGGTGGGAGATCGCCGCGCTCACCTCGGGCGGCGGTGAGGAGCAGTGAACACCCTGCACCAGGTGGTGCTGGCCGGTGAGTTGAACGATCTCGGCAACTCCTGGATCGGCATGTTCAAGGGCTGGGCCGACGGGGCGCTCAAGGTGGCGCTCGCCATCATCGTCGTCTACGTGCTGGTCACCCGGTTCAGCCTGAAGGCCGGCGTCGGCGCCCTGTTGATGATGATTCTCGCGCTCGGCCTGTACAACGCCCGCGAGCAGATGGCGGACAAGGTCGAGGACGAGGTCAACAACCCGACCAAGGGCGCTCCCGTGCTCCATGTGCCCTACGGCGAGGGCGGCCAGGAGCTGGCGCCGGGCGTTCGGGGTGCGGGCCTTGGGCGAGGTGCGGCATGAGCGCGGGGACCACGCCGGTGCGCGTCGCCCGCTTCTACACGATGGCGCGCCAACTGCCCTGGGTGATCGGGAAGTTTGGTGACTGGCGCATCCCGCTCGGCCCGTTCAACGCCGTCCAGGTTGCGCTGATGTCGCTGGGCGGGCTGGTCCTGGTCAAGAGCGCCTCGCTGTGGTGGCCGGTACTCGGCCCGGTTCCGGTGATCGCCTGGCTGGCGCTGATCTTCCTGTGCCGCAAGCACCGGATTGCGGGCCGCACCCCCGTCGGCGCGCTCCTCGGTGTCGCGGCCCGCCTCGCGCAGCCGGCCGGGGGCCGGATCGGCGGGCGCCCCGCCCGGGATCGGCGCCCCCAGAAGCTCACCGGCACCTTCACCCTGCAGTCCCTCGAGCCCCTGCCCTCCAATGGTGCGTGCACCACCACGAAGCCGTCCGCACCGTCCTCGAACCGGCGCGCGCAGCAGGCCGAGAGCCCGGTTGGTGCCGAGCGGATGCGCCCAGTGCGCCGTACGCGGCGCCCCGTCGGGCCGGGCCCGCACGCGCGGCCGGCCGGCGAGCCGACCGCCACGGCTGCGGGGCGGCGAGTGCTGTCCCCGGTGGAGGCCGCGCTGCTCGCCGCCCAGCGTATGAAGGGAGAGCGCTGATGCGCGTTCCGATGCAACACCTTGCCGGTCATCTGCTGTGGTCCACCGAGGGGCACACCTGGGCCGTCTACCGGCTCCACCCCGCTGCGGGCGAGCGCGGTCACAGCGCTGAGGCGGTCACCGGCGCCTACGTGTCCGCTGCGGTGCGCGAGGAGCAGCTGCAGCGCATCACCCAGCTGGTGCGCTCGCTGTCCGGTGAGCCGCGCCTGTTCGGGGTGTGCGCTCAGCTAGATCCGTCCGAGATCGCCTGGCGGATGCTCGAGGGCCTGCACGACGCGGACGGTGAACTGCAGCCGGGCGCGCGTCCGTGGCTCGAGCACGTCGAGGCCGCCCTGGACGAGCTGGACGGCCGGGAGATGCACACCCGCACCCTGTGGCTCGCGGTGCCGCTCAACACACAGGAGCGGGCGGCGAAGACGTCGTTGCTGACCCGCGGCATCACCTGGGGTGCATGGGGCGAGTATGTGGACGCGCTCGGCCTGACGCCGTCACCGGTCAGTGAGACCGAGGTGCGTCAGGCGCAGGAGACGGCCCATCAGGTCGAGGCGCAGATGACCGGTTCGGTGCCGTTCCGGCCCGCCACGCCGGCCGAGATCGTGTGGCTGGTGCAGCACGCGGTGCACCGCGGCCTGCGTGAACCCCTTCTGGCCGATGCGTCCGCCTCCCCCTTGTATGCGGGCCGGGTCCGTGACGGTGCGCTGCACTCGCCCAGTTACGCCGACCTCGGACAGATCCGCCTCGAGGAAGGCGGCCGCCCCCGCACGGCCGCCGTGGCGACCACGGAGGCGAAGGCCCGCGGATGGCGGGCTGGGCCCTCCCGTACGAAGCGGGCCTCATCACGGCGCACCACACGGCAGTGGTGGAAGGAGGCCACCTCCCCGATCCGGCGTCAGTGGCTGCAGGTCGAGTCCCCCGCCGGGACCGGCTATCAGGCGCACCTGGTGCTCGCCGAGGCCCCGCCGGCCGTCTCGCAGCAGGCCGCCGATCTCTTCGCGCAGCTCGAAGTCCTCGACTTTCCGGTCGACTTCACCGTGAGCCTCGGCCTGATCGACTCCGCCGAGGCCCGCCGCAAGATCCAGGCGAAGCGCAGTGAGCTCGTCGACCAGGTCGATCAGTACGCGGCGCGCCCCACCGGTGCGCCGCGCGCGATCCCCGAGGCCGAGCGGGACCTGGACGAGGAGGACACCCGCCTGGCGCGGACCTCGGCCGAGGTCGAGGTGCAGGCGGTCACCGTGCTCACTGTGTGGGCGCCGAGCCCGGAGCTGTGCGACGCGCGGGCGCGCGCTCTGGAGAAGTTGCTCGCCGGGTGTGACTACCGGATGCTGCGGCCGACCGGGCTGCAGAGTGATCTGTTCACGCTCGGGCTGCCCGGCAGCGTCCGCCCGTATGCGGTGCGGGAGTTCCGCCAGAACCAGCTCGGCGAGGACTGGGCGATGTCCGGCGCGTTCACCCGCAGCGAGGTCGGCGATCCGACCGGGATGCTGCTGGGCCGCGATCTGGACTGCGGCACCACCCGCCCCGTGCTGATCAACGTCTCCGACGCGCCCAAGCGCGACGCGTCCGCGTCGGTGGCCGCGATCGGTGATCTGGGCGGCGGGAAGAGCGCGTTCGGGAAGCTGGTCGAGAGCGCGGTCGTGGACCGCGGCGGCCGCGCGATCTGTATCGACCGTACCCCGGCCCGCGAATGGGCCCGCTTCGCCCGCGGCTCCGCCCCGGGCCGCTACCAGATCATCGACGCCGCCCGCGCCGAGCTGTCCATCGACCCGCTGCGTCTGTTCCCCGGCCCCGAGGGGCGCCGCTACGCCCTGAACTACCTGAGCCTGCAGCTGGGAATCCCGCTGATGAGCGTGCAGGGCGAGGTCCTGCACCACGCCGTGGAGCAGGCCGCATCCGTGCCCGAGCCGTCCATGTCCGGCGTCGTGGAGATCCTCGCGCAGACCGCGGCCGACGGGTCCGGGGAGCGCACCGATGCCGCCAAGACCCTGGTCGGCATGCTCCGCCTGGTCACCACCAACCCGCTCGCCGCGATGATCTTCGACCCGGAGTTGCCCGTCGCCCGGCTCGATGGGGATGCGACCGCCGACCTGCTCGTCATCACCACGACCGGGCTGGTCCTGCCACCCCGGGTGGCGTTCGAGAAGCCGGAGATCTTGCAGCACCAGCCGCTCGAAGCGCTGATCGGCCGGGCCGTGCTCTACCTGATCGCGGCCATGGCCCGGCAGGCGGCGTTCAGTGACCTGGACCGGTTCTGTGCCGTGGTCACCGACGAGATGTACTGGCTGACCAGCTCCGCCGAGGGAAGCGCGCTCGTCCACGAGATCCTGCACGACGGCCGCAAGCACAACGCGGGCCTCATCGCGGCGGCCCATGACGCAAAGGAACTGGGCGAGGACGCCAACCTGTTCGCCTACAAGCTCCTGGGGCGCACCGCCGACCGGGACTCGGCCCGCCGCGGCCTGAACTTCATCGGCCTGGACGGCAGGGACGAGGACCTGCTGCGCACCGTGACGACCGAACTCTCGCCGGTCGGGCACCGCGAGCGCGCGGGCGAGTTCCTGCTGACAGGCCCGCGGCAGAACACCGGCCGTATCAAGGTCCGCATTCCGGCGGTGCCACGGATCGACGACCACATCCGCACCACCCCCGGCGAGCACACCCCCGCCCCCGGTCAGGGAGTCTTGGCATGAACCAGCGCTTCGTCGACCTCCGCCGTCAACTCGGCTCCCTCAGCCTGCTGTTCGCCGTCATCGCCCTGCTCATCACGGCGATCGTGTTCGTGATCTGCGCCCCTGGGGTGCCGGCGGCCTGGTGGCCGCAGACCGGAGGCGCCTTCGCCGCCTCCCCCACCTCCCCCTCCGCGCGCGCCGCCGAAGCGGTCACCGCACCGCAGGGGGCGGCTCCCGGGCAGACCGAGGACAGCGCCCGGCCCGCCGCCCCCAGCGACTCGAGCGTGTGCGACACCATCGTCGGCCCGGCTCACGCCTACTGCCTGCGCGGTCAGGAAGCGAGCGCTTCAGCGCAGGGGATCACCCTCGCCCGCTCCTGGCCCGTGGGCGCCCTCGCACTCGGCCTGGGCACGCTGTACGTCCTGTCCCGTCGCCGCCGGAGGCTGTGATGCGGCGCCCGGATCGCGGAACGCTGCGTGCCGCCGGCTTCACGGCGCTGCTGATGACGGTGTTCTTGACCGTCAACACCTCGGTCGCCTACGGCGCCGATGCGGCAGGCTCGAGCGACGGGCTGCTGTCGCCGCTGGAGATCACGACCTCCGAGGGCGTCTCGATCAAGAACTATGAGCTCGGGGCGCAGAGCGGCAGCCTGATGAACTTCGCCGGCAACCTGCAGGTGATGGTGCTCAGCGGGCTGTTCACCGTGATCCGGGTGGGGATCGGTCTGGCGTGCTGGGCGATCGAGGTCGCCTACCGCTTCCCCCTGCTGAAGCTCCTGGCGGCGCCCGCCCAGCGGCTGTCCGAGCTCTACACCGACACGGTCGTCAACGAGCTCGATCTCAAATCGACGCTGCTGGCCTGGGCGTTCGTGTTCGGCCTGGTGATGGTGATGCGCGGCAAGCACGCCAAGGGCTGGGGCGAGATCGCGCTCACTTTGGTGATCGGCGCCGTCGCCGCTTCCGTGTTCGTCACGCCGAACTTCCTGCTCGGCAAGGACGGTCCGCTGCTGCAGACGCAGTCCGCGGCAGCGGAGATCGCGCAGAAGACGGTCAGCTCCTACTCGTGGGGCGGCAAGATCGCCTCCGACGATCCGTGTTCCGGGCTGGTCGGCAACGCCATGAACAAGTGCTACGGCGTGCAGGAGGCCACGACGCCGGACGCCGAGAAGATCGCGAAGCCGATTCAGGACGCCGTCACCAACGCCATGGTCGTCAAGCCGTTCATGCTCCTCGAGTACGGCCGGATCCTGGACCCGTCCAAGCCCGCGGACCGCGCCGCGTACGCCGTGCACCTCAAGTGGGTCTCCGGCGGCTACAAGGTGGCGACCCCGAAGAACACGGACAAGAACGATCCGTGCCGCAAGATCCACGGGCCTGCGCACAAGTACTGCGAACGCGGCCAGAAGCCCTTCAACCCCAACGACTACCCGAAGATCACCCTCGGCAGCGATGCGTTCAGTGCGCTCATGCCCATCGTCTCCAAGGACGACCAGGAGTTCGGCGCGTTCCTTGAGGATTTGAAGAAGTCCGGGCCGGTCGGCAAGAAGTGCGCGGCGTACGCGGCCGCGCCCTCCTGGTGGCGGGTGTCCGCGGTCGGGATGGTGTTCATCGCCGCCCTGTTGATCATCGCGTTGCTGCTGTCCGCGGCCGTCGCCCTGACCGGCGTGGCCGCGGTCTGTGCCGGAGCCGCGGCGGCGGGCGGCATCACGTGGGTGTGGGGCATGCTGCCGGGGCCGTCGCGTTCGGTGGTGTGGCGGTGGCTGGCGCTGTTCGGGATCTCGATGGCCATCATCCTCGCGATCGCCACGTTCATTCCGGCCGTCGGCATCACCATCGACGTGATCTTGACCGACGGTCCCGATCTGCTGGCCGAACGCCTGCTCCTCATCGATGTGCTGGCGTTGGTCGGGATCGCCTTCCACCGTCGGCTGCTGGTGCTGATCACCAGCTTCGGGCAGCGGATGACGCTGCGGATGCGGTACGCGAGTGTCGGCGGCAGCCACCTGGCCGGTGACTCCCAGCTCGGCGCTGCCCTGGCCATGAGCGGCGGCGCCGGCGGATACCTGGCCACCGGGTCCCTGCGTGGCCGCGGCGCCACCGGACTGGGACTGACCACGTCCTCGTTGATGCAGGGGGTGCACGGTGGTCTGACCGACGGTGCGGGGATGCCCGGGGACCCCAGGCGCCTTCTCGCGGACGCGAACGCCGAGGCCTCGCGCGGTCTCGCCCCGTTCGGTCTCGCGGTGGCCGGAGGCCGCCTCGCGGCGGGCGCGGCCTTCGGCCTCCTGGTCGGGAAGCGGCCCGACGGCGCGAAGTTGGCGTCGCTGCGCAAGCCGACCGCTGCGGGCGACGACCCGACCGCTGCCGCCGGGATGGGGCCGGGTGGCGCAGGCCCGGGCGGCGGCCCCGGTGGCGGGCGGCTCGGCCCGAACGGGCCGGCAGGCGGGCCCGCGGACCGCTATCGCGACGAGAACGGCGAGATCAAGGACCCGGACACCGGCGCGACCCTGCACGACCAGAACGTGGACCGGACGCTGCTGTCGACCCGCGCGCACAACTCGCTCATTCGGCTGCGGGGTTACCGCCTGGCCTACCAGGGCGGGCGGGTGCTCTACGGCGCCACCATGGCGCTGCCCTCCACGGCGCGCACCGCGGCGTCGGGGACGTCGACGGCTACGGCCGACGCGCGTCAGCAGCTGCGCGTGTGGGGCAACACCCTGCGCCAGGACGGCCGGGCCTGGACGAGCATGCTGCACCAGCCCGCGGGCAGCGGGCCGACGGCGAGCGGGCGCCGGATGAGTCCCGCGCCGACCTCCACCGGGTCGGCCGCCGGTCCTGCTCCTTGGGGCACTCCGGCCTCGGGAGTGTCGGCGGGTAGCGGTGTGGCCGGCGCACGGTCACCGAGGCCGGTCACTGGGATGCCGGGGCTGCGGCCGACTGCGCCGCCTCCCCGGCCGCCCGTCACGCCGGGCGGGAGCGGGCAAGGGGCAGCGCCCTCCGGCCGCCCGGCCTCGGCTGCGCCGCCCAGCAGTGCGGGACCGGCCGCCACGCCCCCGCCGCAGGGCAGCGCCTCCCGCGTGCCGCGGCCGCAGCCGCGCTCCCGTCCCTCGTACGGGCCGAGCCGCTCGGTAGCCGCTCGGCGGGACGCGGAGGCGATGTTCCGCCGGATCCTGGACAACAACGCCCGCCGCCCCGACCAGGGCGACGACGGGGGTGAGGCCCCGTGAGCACCCTCCCTATCGCGCCGATGCGGCCGGCCGGCCGGCGTCCCGCACGCAATCAGCGTCGGCTGCGCCCGGGCCGCCGCGGCCTGAAGTGGGGCCTGATCATCCTCGTGTTGCTCGGTCTGGCGATGAGCTGCATGGCCACCGTGACGGGTGCGGCCGGCCGCCTCGCCGTCCTCGCCCAGCAGAACGGCGACGAGGCGGACATCGGGCTCGCCGGGGCGGGCAGCAGCGCGGACGTCCCGCCCCGGATGCTGCAGGCCTACAAGAACGCCGTCGGGAGGATCCACGGTGTCGTGCCCGCCTGCAAGGGGATGCGGTGGCCGGTCCTCGCCGGGATCGCGAAGGTCGAATCCAACCACGCCGCAGGCCGGACCATCGCCGCCAACGGCGACGTCCGTCCGAAGATTTACGGCGTCCTGCTCAACGGCTCCGGGGCGGGCGGCAACAAGACCGTGTTCGCCGACACCGACGGCGGCCGGTGGGACGCCCTCGCGTCCGGGGAACGTGCCGTCGGGCCTTTCCAGTTCATGCCCGCCACCTGGGAGTCGCAGGGCCAGGACGGCAACAAGGACGGTGCCAAGGATCCGCACAACGCCGACGACGCCGCGCTCGCCGCCGCCGCGTACCTGTGCGGCGACGGCCGCAACCTCGGGGTCAACACGCAGCTGCGCTCCGCGATCTTCGCGTACAACCAATCGGACGCCTACGTCAGCAATGTCATGAAGTGGATCAGCCAGTACACGGCGGCCTCCAGGGCATCCTCTGGCGCCGTGAACCTGAGGGGCGTCTCGGGCAAGGCCCGTACCGTGCTCACGGCGGCACTGTCCCAGCGCGGGGTGTCCTACTCCTGGGGCGGCGGGTCAGCCAACGGACCGACCACGGGCAGTTGCTGCTCGCCGAGCGGCAAGTCCGGGGCGTCGATCACCGGGTTCGACTGCTCGGGGCTCACCTCGTACGCGTACGCCCAGGCGGGCATCCGGCTGCCGCGCACCGCGGCCGCGCAGGCTGCGCGCGGCCACCGCATCACCGTCTCGGCCGGTCAAGGCGCCCTGCAGCCGGGTGACTTGGTGTTCTTCGCATACGCGCCGGGCCGGGACTTGACGATCTACCACGTCGGTATCTACGTCGGCGGCGGGCAGATGATCAACGCTGCGCGGCCTGGCACCGTCGTACGCCTCGACCCGGTCGACGCCATGTCCGGCTACGCGGGAGGGGCGCGTCTCCTGTGACCCAGATGACCTTCAGTCCTCGCACGACGTCCGCGGCGGCAGGGCAACGGCCGGCGTTCCCGTGGCTGCTGCTCGCGCTGTCCGCCGTATGCGCCGTGATCGGCTGGCCTCTGCTGTCGTCCCCTTTCACCTCCCCGTCCTCCACGCCGACGGCACCTGCGCCTCGGGCCACCAGCAGTGCGGTGGCTGCGGCGCCGAGCACAGACGAGGTCGCCACGCGGCACACGCCGGCGGCGCCGCGCTCCTCCCCCTCTGCGCCCGGGCCGCGCTCCTCGCCAACACCGTCGCCCGCGGGCGAATTGCCGCCGCGGGGCGAGGGCAGGGCCGGGGACCGGGCCATTCAGCAGCTGCTCGAGCGGTCTTGGCCTGCCGACCTGCCCGCCGCGCAGACCGCACAGCTCCTCACGACGGCGTCCCGGGTGCTGCGCGCGGACGTGACGGGACGGGGCCAAGCGGCGTTCCCGACCGCGTTTCCCGCCGCTGTGCACGGCGACGCCGTCGCCCCGGCGTTCACCCGGTTCCGTATCCAGGCCGCGATCGCCCGCCACGATCCCATCCGGCCGCATCGGGCGGTCGTGCATCTGGTGTGGGCGGCGGCCGACCGCGGCGGCACCTACACCGACGGCCGCCTGGCCGACATCCCCTTCACCCGCCCCACCAAAGAGAGCACCGCATGGACACCTCTTCCTCCCACCGCCTCATGACGCCGCAGGCACTGCCCGGCTTCGCCGATGCCGCCTTCGCCCTGGGCCAGGCCGCATGGTGGCTCGTCGCGCACTGGTTCGTGCCCCTGCTCCTCGCCGTGACGGGGTGGCTCGTCTGGGAGTTGATCAGTGCACGGCTGGCCGCGCGGGCCTCGATGCAGCGGTGCGTGCTCAGGGTGACGCCCGCGCCGTACTTCGACCCGGACGAGGAACGCGTCCTGCGCCAGGGGCTGAAGCTGCTGCAGGCCGCGAACGCCCTGCCGTGGTGGGCCCCCAAACGCTCGCGGGCGGTACGGATCCGGCTGCGCTCGGACCAGACGCACCCGCTCTCCTACCAGATGGAAGGACCGGCGGGCGCGGAGAAGTTCCTGCGGGTGAGCGGGTTCGGCAACGCCGTGGCCCTAAGCGTTCTGTCGTCCGATGACGCCGAGCGTGACCGCGGTGACGGCGAACAGGGCGGCGATCAGCGGGAGTTCGAGGTGCGCGGCGAGATGGTTCTGCGCGGCAATCCAGCCTCCTACCTGCGCGAGGTGCCCCTGGACCCGGATCCGCTGCAGCCGATCGTGGACGCCGTGGCCTCGCTGAAGAGTGATCTGGGCGATCTGGTGGAGGTCACCATCGATCTGCAGCCCGCGCCGCGCACGGCGGTGCGCGTGAAGCGGTGGCAGATGATGCAAAGGGCCCGCGGAGAGGAGCATGCTGAGGCCCGGGCCGCCTCACGGTGGATGCGCCAGGACGTGGCCGCAGCCGCCGATTCGCTGCGCACCCTCGCCCAGGGCCGCAACCAGGCCGCGGCCCCGCTGGTGGTGCCGCACGCGCGCCGTGTCGACAAGGACAAGGCGCTGGGCAAGCTGGCCGACGACACCGCGCTGGCCCGGGTACAGATCCTGATCCGCTGCGCCTCCAACCGCGAGGGCCGCGCACGGGCCCTGCTCTCCCAGGTGCAGGGCGGCTTCACCGTGTTCTCGCACGAGGCGCGGCTCGCGCCGCGCGGGCTGCGGTTGTTCGCCTGGTGGTGGGGGCCCGATCAGTGGCCGTGGCGGCGCAGCTGGCAGCGGCGTTGGGAGACGGGGCAGTGCCGGCCCTCCGGGGCGAACCTCGCCCGGCTGACCGAGCTGACGGGGCTGCTCAAGCCGCCGACCCGGCACTGTCAACTCCCGCTGCTGCCTGCCCAGTTGCCCACGTTCGAGCACGGCAATCCCGGTCTGCTGCTGCAGGGCGTCCTGGTGGAGGGCGATGGGACGCGGCGGCTGGTGGCCACGCACGCCGCAGAGACGCTGTTCGAGACCGGTCTCGGCAAGTCCGGCGCCGGGAAGACCGAACGCGCCGTGGCCCAGGCGATCGCGGTCGCGCACGCCGGGGGCGGGCTGCTCTACGTCGACCCGCACGGCGACTCCTGGCACCGTGCCTCCCCCTACCTCGCCCACCCCATGATCATGGGCCGGGTGCAGGTCGTCGACCTCAAACCGGCCGACGGCACCCGGCCGGTCGCCGCGTGGAATCTGCTCGACATGAGTCACGGGCAGCCGCGCCACGAGGTCACCGACGCCGTCGTCGACGGCCTGGCCGCCGGCATGAAGTGGGACGACTCCAACACGCCGCGCGGCATCACCATCCTCACCAACTGCGTGCAGGTGCTGACCGCCCTGAACGCCAAGGCCTGTGCCGCGGGACAGCCCGAGGCCCAGGCCACGGTGTTCCACATCAGCGCCCTGCTGACCGACCCCAATTTCCGCACCGCCGCGCTTCAGGTCGTTCGCGCCGACCTCGGAGCAGAGGCGATCACCTGGTGGGACACGATCTTCCCGACGCTCTCCTATGAGGCGTTCGGCATCGTCCTCAACCCGCTGACCCGGCTGTCACAAAACCCCGTCTACCACGCCTTCCTCGGCCAGGCGCAGGGTCGCCTCAACTTGCGTCAGGCCATGGACACCCGGCGCATTGTGTGGATCTGCACCGCGGGCAACGGGCCCAACGACCGGCTCGTCTCCAGCCTGATCGCCCACGAACTGCTGCGTGCCGGACGCTCGCGGCGCGACACGGCGCCCGGGGACCGCATCGACTTCCGCGGCTACCTCGACGAGCTGATCACCATCGCGGGCAGCGCCCCCGAGTCCGTGGCCTCCATGTTCGAAGACCTCCGCAAGTCCAAGGTCCACATCCACGGCATGTCCCAGTCCCTGACCCGCCTGCCCCAGGCCGTCCGCGAAGCGCTGCTGCAGAACTCCTCCACCCTGGCCACCACCACCGGCACCCGCCGGGTCATCAAGGTCATGACCGAGGAGTGGGGCGAGCGCCCCAGCGAAGACCAGGTCATCGCCCTGCCCCTGTACGAGCACTACGCCTCATTCACCGTCGGCGGCCAACGGGTCGGCCCGGTACGCATCTCCGGCGTGCACCTCGATGACGACTTCCACGACCTCGCCCGCCCCACCCAGGTCAAGACCCTCCACGCCCGAGCCCACCGGGCGGCCGGCGGACGGCCGCTGCCCGAGGCCGCGGCCAGCGCCGCCGCCCAACTCAACGCCGTACGCGCCCTGGTGGCCTCGCTCACTCCGCACGCCACCGTCGACATGACCAAGGGATACCAGTCGTGACCACTACCCCCAAGGCCACCTCGTTCATCCCCGCCACCGCTGAGGGCCTCCCTCACCAGATCCTCGGCATGATCGCCCAGCACCGCATGGTCACCGTGAATCTGCTGCACCAGGTCCTGCTGCCCGGGCAGCGCCGCGAGCACATCTCCCGCGCCCTGGCCCGACTGCGCCGCGAGGGCGTCGCCGACTCCATCGTGCTGCCCGCCTCGCACGGCACCCGCGCCTGGCACCTCACCGAGACGGGAGCCGACATCACCCGCCACCTGCCCCAGCTCCAGGACCGGCCGCCCTATCCGATGACCTCGACCAGCGCCGCCTCCCTGCGCACCGCGCACACCCTCACGGTGGTACGGGCCCATGCCGCGTTCGCCACCACCGCCCGCGCCCGAGGCGACGAGCACGGCCCCTGGGACTGGATCCCCGAGGTCGCTCACAACGTCGGCGACGGCGAACGCCTCATCGCCGACGCCCTCCTCTACTACACCCACCACACCCCTGGCGGGCAGCGCACGAAGCTTCGGGCGTTCGTGGAGGTCGACCGGGCCACCATGAGCAGCGAGCGGCTGGCCGCGAAACTCATCGACTACGCCCGCCTGTTCATCTACGAACCCCAGATCGTCGGCGCCGCCCGCCGCTCCCGCACCGACGCGCTCGGCGGACCGGCGTGGCTGCGCTGGTACCCCGCTTTCCCGCGTGTCCTGTTCATCCTCACCGGCGCCGGGCCCACCGCGCTCGGCCACCGCATCGAGGACCTCGCCACGATGGTCCGCGAGCACCCCACCGTCGCGGCCATGGCCCGGACCATCCCGATCGGGGCCGCCGTCCTCGAGGACATCGAGACGCTCGGCGTCGACGCTCCGGTCTGGCACTGCCTGCGCACCCGCGGCGCGCAGCGGCCCTGGACCGACCTGTGACCGGCCACAGGCACGTACTCGTACTCGGAGCGCGGGACCAGCCGCATCGGGGCGATCGCCACGGCGATGCGGCGCACGCCGGGATTCGGCGGCGCGAAGGAGACCTGCACGGTCGCCCCAGCGGCCGGCCGGTAGACCGGATTCGGCGCGGTCCACGCGCCTGCCACCACGTCCTCCCACCTGAGCGATCATCACCTGAACGTGTGCATCTGCACTCTCACCTCAATCTCCAGCTGGTCAAGGCGAGTTCTGCGGGGGTGCAGACCTCACATCACCATGCCCGCACAGTCCGTAATGGTGCGTTCCGGACATGGCCAACGCTTTTCACCAGGCCGCAACCCTCCACCTGCGCCCTGACCTGGACGGACACGTGAGGAGCGGACAGCGAACCTGGACGGTTCAACTACCGGAACGATATAGCCCGTTGACAGAGAGTGGCCTAATGTACGTGTCAGCGAGGAACCGGAACCGCCTCATCACAAAGATGTGTGTATGGGTACAGATGGAGCGGTTGCGGCAGATCAGACTTCGTGAGGCGACGGAGTCACCAGGGCGACGTACCCGACCGCACCACCTACTCGCGAAGCCGCAGATCGCCTCACGCCGACGGGGAGAGCGCATGACACGAGCAGCACGGCACCCGGCATATTCCGGCCTTCGCAAGCGAAAAAGCGGCCGCTCAATCGGCGTCGCGCTGAGCTCCGCGGTGCTCGCCGCATCGCTGCTCACCGCGTGCTCCGGCAGCGAGAACAAGGGCCCCGAGGCGACCCTCGATCCCAAGGATCCGAGCACGTCGGCCTCGAGCACGGACAACGCCACGCCGAGCCCCAGCCAGACCGACCCCCATGCCGGCGACAAAGCGGCCGCCCTCGATGCGTACGGGCGCATGTGGGCGGAGCAGGCCAAGGCCTACGCCAAGGGGTCAACGAGCGGGACGGAGTTCGACACGTACGCCGTCGCGCTCGCCAAGACCAGCATCACTAACGATCTCGCGGACCTGCGGTCGAAGGGCATCGTGACCAAGGGCGCTCCCACCCACTCCGCAAAGATCACGGAGTTCAAGCCCCGTGGCACGAAAGCGGCTTCGGCGAAGGTCAAGGACTGCCTCGACACCACGCACTGGAAGTACTTGTACGCCAAGACCGGCAAGCCGGTGCCGATGCCGAGCACGCGGCTGCCGCGCTACTACATGACCGCTCAGGCCGAGGTTTGGGGGAAGTCGTGGAAGATCATCGAGATCAAGCTGTCGCAAGACCCCTGCTGACCATCGTCCTGGGTGCGGTCGTCTTAGCAGGCCTCGGCGTCGTTCCCGCGCACGCCGGAGCGCCCACGGGCGGCAAGTGCAGCCAGGGCGGCCTGTTCGTGCAGTGCAACGCCGACACCGATCCCGCTGGCGGCAGCACGTCATCGGACAGCAGTGCAGCCCGGCACAGCAAGGCAAAAGGCAAGGGCAGCGCGCCCAAGTGCACCGTGACGAGGATGGACCCGCAGCCGCCGCCGGGCACGATGTTCTACCCGGGCGAGGGGAAGGTCGCGTACGAGCGGACCTGCCCCGGCGGCACCACCACCCACTTCGCGGCGCCTCCCGGACAAGCCGGCCCCACCGTTGACCCTGCAGAGGTCGCGCTCCAGGCCGTGAGCAAGATGAAACTGACCGGACCGGCGATCGCGAGCCCGCGGGCAAACGCGAAGTACGTGGTGGGTGCGCCGATGTGGCTGTGGGTGACGCCGAGCGCGACGACGTTCGGCCCGAACTCGACGTCGGTGACGGCGGGCGGTGTCACGGTGACCGCGACAGCCGAGGTCTCCAAGATCGTGTGGTCGATGGGGGACGGCGAGAAGGTCGTGTGCAACGGGCCCGGAACGCCGTTCAAGAACACGAGCAAGGGCATCGAGTCGCCGGACTGCGGTCACGTCTACCAGGAGCCCTCCACGCAGGAGCCCGGGACGAAGTACCACCTGAGCGCCGTCTCGTACTGGGATGTGACGTGGCAGGCGAACACGGGCGAGCAGGGACAGATTCCGACTACGCGTGAGACCGATGTGGCGTTCACCGTGGGTGAGTTGCAGGCCGTGGGCGACTGATGGCTCCGCGGGTTCTCGTAGGAGAAAGGCACACGTGAGGTGAGCAGGACGGATGTGCCCGCCCAGGCGGCGGCGCCGCAGGCCCAGGTGGTGGCACCAAGAGCGGGTGCACAGGCGCGGTGGCAGGTGCGGCGGCGCCGGCCGGGCATGCTCGCGGCCGCGGTGGCGTGTATCGCCGTGTGCGTGGCGGGCAACTGGTGGTACTGGACGCAGAACGGGGAGCGTCAGCAGGTCCTGGAGCTGGCCCGTGACGTACCGGCCGGACATGTGATCAAGGACAGGGATCTGCAGGCGGCCTCGGTGGCGCTGGATCCATCGATGAAGGTGGTCGGCGTCCAGCAGCGCGGCGAGGTGGTCGGCATGCGGGCGGTGTCCACACTGCGTGCGGGCGCGTTGCTGCACCCGCAGGAAGTCACCCGCAGGTCCCTGGTGAAGGCCGGGGAGCAGAAGGTCCGGATCGCGCTGAAGTCGGGCCAGATGCCACAGCTGAAACCGGCGGACACGGTGCAGGTCGTGTTCACCGGGGACGTCGCGTCGTCGTCCGGCGCCGCCAAGAGCGAAGACCCGAGCAATCCGCAGACCGTCACCGTCCGCGTGGTGTGGGTCGGTGCGGCGCCGGAATCCTCCGGCGAGCAGGTCGTGGATGTGGCCGTGGACAAGGCGCAGGGCCCGAAGCTGGCGGCCCAGGCCGCAGCCGGCGACGTGGCGCTGGCGGTGAACGGGGCGGGGGGCTGATGGCGGTCATCGCGTTGGCCGGTCTGCCCGGGGCACCCGGCGTGACGACAACGGGGCTCGCCCTGCTGCAGAGCTGGCCGCTGGAGGGCGACCGGCGCACGCTCCTGGCCGAGTGCGATCCCGACGGCGGCGCGGTGCTGGCCGGAGCCCTGCAGAGCAGCCTGCGGGCGGACATCGGGCTGCAGAACCTGGCCGTGTCCCGGCGGGGTGAACAGCCGCTGCCGCAGGCGTTCTGGACCCAGCTGGTGCGCCTGGGTGACGACAACGGGGCAGCCAGCGAGCGGCACGTGCTGCTGCCCGGGCTGCCCGACCCGTCCCTGGCAGCGGCGTTGAAGCCGGAGTGGCCGGCGCTGGCCGACCTGTTCGTCGGGATCGACCGGATGCCCAACCATCCGCATGACGTGCTGATCGACCTCGGCCGCAGCGGCATCTACGGGCCCACCCGGGTCCTGGCGCAGCGCGCCGATCTGGTGCTGCTGGTGATGCGCGGCACGCTTCGCGGCCTGCACGCCGCGAAGTCGCGGATCCCCATGGTGCACGCCGCGCTGGAGGAGGGGCACGGCGGGCCGAGCCCGTCGCTGGGCATTCTTCTGATCACGGAGGGGTCGTACGGCAAGCGGGAGGTCGAGAGCGAGCTGGAGACCCGGGTGATCGCCACGCTGCCCTACCGGCCCGAGGAGGCGGCCGTGTTGTCCGACGGGGCGCCCGAGCCGAGGAAGTTCGCCAAGTCCGCGCTGATGAAAGCCGCGCGGGAGGCGTGCCCGCCGCTGCGTCAGCTGGTGCTGATGCGGCGCTCGCGTCTGACCTCGCCGATGCAGCAGCGGCTCTCGGAGGTGCGTCGTGCGCGCTGAACCCGCCTACAACGGGCCGCCTGCGCGGCGGCGGCCCGCCGTGCCGCTCCAGTCGCCGGCCGCGGCCGCCCACCCGAGTCCTCACGGGCAGTTCGGCCCGCCGCCCGAACTACCCGGCCCGAGCGCCTTCCAGGAGCAGCGGACTGGGATCTTCCGTCCGGCGCGCAGCATCAAGAAGGTCGTCCTGGAGCAGCTGCGCAAGGAGGGCGAGCACCGGACGGCGCCGCTGTCGCAGGAGGCGAAGGAGCAGCGGGGCCGCTCGCTGATCAACGAGCAGGTGGCGATCTGGGCGGACGGGCACGGCGTGGCCGTCGGCGGATTGGTCGATCCCGCGCTCGAGCGGGAGTTGGCCTCGCTCGCCTTCGACATGTGTTTCCGTGCCGGGCGGCTGCAGCGCTACCTTGATGACGAGCAGGTCGAGGACATCTGGATCGAGGGCTTTGAGCGGGTCTTCCTCAAGTACGCCGGCCGGCCCAAGGCCGTGCAGGTGGAACGGGTCGCCGACTCGGAGGCCGAACTGCACGAGCTGGTGCGGGACTTGATCTCTGCGTCGGGGCACAACCGGCAGTTCTCCACGCACTCTCCGCAGGTCGAGCTGGAGATGCGGGACGGGTCGCGGCTGCAGGCGATGGGCCCGGAGATCACTGACGGGCGCACCCACGTGACGATCCGCCGCCACCGCTACCTGGATGCGTCCCTGCCCAAGCTGGTGCAGCTGGGCACGGTGACGCAGGAGGCCGCGGACGTGCTGGCGGCCGCGGTCCGTGGCCGCTTCAACGTCATGGTGTCCGGGGAGGCCGCGGCCGGGAAGACGACGTTCCTGCGGGCGCTGCTCAAGGAGATCGACCGCGAGGAGCGGTTCGGCACCGCGGAGACCACGTTCGAGTCGCTGACCAGCCCCGCTTTCCACCCGCATGTGGTGCCGATGCAGGAGCGGTTCACCAACGGCGAGCGCGGCAGCGGCGGCCGGGCGGCGGGCGAGATCACGCTCACCGACCTGATCAAGGCGGCCAAGCGGATGTCGCTGACGCGCACGATCGTCGGCGAGGTCCGCGGCGCGGAGATCACCGCGATGATGGACGTGATGACCAGTGAACGGCGCGGCAACATGTGCACCATTCACGCCGCCGACCCGTCCGCGGTCTTCGACCGGGTCGCCGAGCTGTATCTGCGCGCGCAGGAGAACTTCTCCGAGCGCCTGGCCTACCGGCAGATCGCCAACGGGGTCCACTTCATTGCCCACTTGTCGGTCGACGACCACGGTGTACGGCGCCTGACCCACATCTGGGAGGTCACCGGTGTCACGCCGGACGGGCGGCCCGGCCACAACGAGATCTTCGGTCCGTCCGACGGCTTCACCGGGCCCGCGGTGCCCAGAGACCGGATGAGCGCGCCGCGGATGCGGCAGCTCACCGCCGCCGGCCTGTCCGCCGATCTCCTGTCGGCGCAGGCCGTGTCCTACCTCTACGGAGGGCCCGCATGATCACGTCCGTGTGGTGGATCGTCACCGGCGCCCTGGGCGGGATCGGCGTCGTACTGGCGGTGGCGGGGCTGGTGGGGACCACCGAGCCGAAGAAGCCGCTGCCCTGGCGCGGCGAACGCGGCACGATGGCCCGCCAGTTCGCCGCGCAGCGCCGCGTGCTCCTCGCCGTCGCGGGCGTGGCCCTGCTGGTGGTGTGGCTGCTGACCGGGGTGGTGATGGCCGGGGTGATCGTCGCCTCGGTGATCGTCGGCGGGCCGTGGCTGCTGTCCGGGCAGGCGGTGAACAAGACGCAGATCGCCCGGCGCGAGGCGCTGGCCGACTGGGCGCAGCGCCTGTCGGAGATGGTGCGGTTGGGCAATGCCCTGGAGCGCTGTCTGATCGCCTCCCGCAAGCACGCCCCGCTGGCGCTCGCGGGCGAGGTCACCGATCTGTCCGACAAGATCCAGGCCGGGTGGCCGGCGCACGAGGCGCTCGCCGACTTCGCCCGCGCGCTGGACGACGTGACCGGCGACAAGGTGTGCGCTGCGCTGATCATGGCGGCGCAGGATCCGGGCCCGGGCCTGGCCCAGGCCATGGAGGACCTGGCGGCCTCGGTGCGCGAGGAGGTCAAGATGCGCCGCGATATCGAGGCCAAGCGGCAGAGCGTGCGCACGACGGTGCGGGGGCTGACCATCGTCGCCCTGGTGCTGGTCGGCCTCGGCTTCACCGTCCCCTCCTACACCGGCGTCTACGCCGGAGCCCTGGGCCAGCTCGTCCTCGCCCTGCTCACCGGCGGCTTCGTCGCCACCCTGGTGTGGGGCCGCAGCTACGCCACCCGCGGGCGCAGTGCCCGGGTCCTGGTGCCCGACCGTAAGAGCCCTGTGCGGGTGGCGTCCCGTCCCGAGAGTGACGAGGACGGGTTCGCTGCGGCAGAGCCGGTGTGGGGGACCTCATGAACGCACTCGGCATCGTGATCGTCTCTGCCGCGCTCGGCGGTGGCGGACTGGCCCTATTGGTCAATGAACTGCTGCCGGCCGCACCCAAGTTGGGCCCGGCGCTCGCCCGCCTCAACCCTCCCCCGGCCCCGCCGCAGGCGGCCGTGCAGCCCGCCTCCACCGTGCAGGTGCGGGCGCAGGCCCAGCTCGGGCAGTGGCTGCTGCGCAAGGTTCCGCTCACATTGCCGCGGCGCGACCTGGACCTGCTGGGCCACAGCGCCGAGGAGTTCTTGTTCAACAAGACGGTGCTGGTGGTGGTGGGCCTGTTCGCTCCGTCGGTGTTCGTGGCCGCCTGGGTGCTGCTGGGCATCAGTGTGCCGCTGTACGCGCCTGCGGTCGTCGGCCTGATCCTCGCCGTGGTGTGCTGGTTCGTCCCCGACCTGATGCTGCGCCGGGACGCGGGCAAGGCGCGCGCCGAGGCCGCCCACGGCATCGCCGTCTACCTCGAGCTGGTCGCGCTGCGCCTGGCGGCCGGCATCGCCATCGAAGCCGCTCTGGAACAGGCCGCGTTCGCGGGCCGCGGCTGGGTGTTCCTGCGCCTGCAGGACGCCCTGATGGCCTCCCGCGTCGAGCGCACCGCCCAGTGGGAAGCCCTGCGCCACCTGGGCTCCCGCCTCGAACTCGGCGTGCTCGCCGACATTGCCGACTTCGCCCGGATGTCCTCCGAGGAAGGCGCCTCCGTCTACGAACCGGTGCGCCACCGCGCGCAGAGCCTGCGCAGCGAGCAGCTCTCCGCGGAAGCGGCCGGGGCGAATGCCGACACCGAGAAGATGCACGGCCCGATCGGGGTGATGTGCGTCCTGGTGCTGGCCGCGATGGCCTTTCCCGCCCTGATCAACGCGTTCAACCTGTCGACCTGAATCCGAGTCTGGAGAGCACCATGTCCGACGTGTTCTTGAAGGCGAGCATGCGCCTCGCCCACTTCCCCGCCGCGCTCTCGCGCCGCCTGAGCGAGGCCCGCCGCCAGATCCGCGAGGAAGGCGAGCGGGGCGACAACCCGATCGTGACCGTCATCTTGTGGGTGGCCGGGATCGGGATCGCGATCACGATCGTGGCGGCGCTGGTCGCGCTCGGCAACCGGGCGTCCACGAAGGTCGACAACGTCGACCTCGGAGACTGAGCCGGCGACTGATGAGAAACCTGCGGGACGACAGGGGATCGTCCCCCATCCAGGCCGCCATCATCTTCCCGGCCGTGATCCTCATCTGCTTTCTGCTGATCCAGGGCGTGCTGTGGGCCTACGCCCGCAACATCGCCTACACCGCGGCCCGTTCCGGGGTGATGGCCGGCCGCACCTACGACGCATCTCCGGCCGACGGGCAGGCGCGCGCCCAACAAGCGCTGGATGATCTGGCGGGCAACGTGCTGCGCGACTCCGCCATCAGCACCGCCGGCAGCAGTAACCAGACGATGCGTGTACATGTCAGCGGGCGGGCCCTGACCATGTTGCCTGGCTTCCATCTGACGGTGAATGCCACGGTCACCGGTCCCATCGAGCGGTTCACCGTTCAGGGGGCCAAGTGACCTCGTTCGGCAGGGGCGTTATCCCACGCCTTCGCGCCAGATCGCGGGACGAGCGGGGGAACACGGCGATCGAAGCGGCGATCACCGTCCCGGTCCTGATCATGCTGGTGCTGCTGTTCGTCGCAGGTGCCCGCCTGTCGCTGGCCGGACAGAAGACCGACGCGGCCGCCGAGGCCGCCGCCCGGGCCGCGTCCCTGGAGCGCACCCCCGGACAAGGTCAGGACGCGGCCCAACGCGCCGCGCGGCAGGCCCTGTCGGGCGAGCAGCAGGCCTGCACCAGCGTGGCAGTGCGCGCCGACACCGCGGGGCTGGCGGTGCCGGTCGGCACGGTGTCGGCGGTCACCGTGACCGTGGAGTGCCGGGTCCCGGTCGGTGATCTGATGCTGTTCGGCGGCGGGGGCCCTGGCGTCCGTACCGTGACCAGTACGTTCACGTCCGTTGTCGACGCGTTCCGGAGCCGCACGTGAACCACCTCCCACATCTCACACACGCGATGTCGCGTCTTCGCAGCCGACTCGCCCGTCGTCTGCGGACGTTGCCGTGGGACGACCGGGGCGGGATCAGCCTGCTCATCGCCATCATCACCGGGCCGCTCATCCTGGTCTCCGGGCTGTTGACAGTGGATGCGTTCGGCAGTCTGCGCTCGCGTGAGAACGCCGATGCGGTAGCGATCGAGGCCGCCCGCGCCGCGCAGCAAGCCGTCGACCTGAACTCACTCATCCCCGCCCACGGCGTCAAGGTCGATCCGGTGGCGGCGACGGCGGCCGCCAACGGCTATCTGGCGCGGACCGACGCCCAGGGCACCGTCCGCATCACGGACGGCGGACGCCGTATCACCGTGACCGTGACGGGCAGCTACCACGCCAAGTTCTGGCCCCACACGTTCCACCACCAGGTCTCCAGCAGCGCCCGGCTGTTGTTCGGCACCACGCACCCAGAGGACGGCGAGATTCGATGACCCGCTCCCCCGCTCCCCGCGCCCCGAGGCGGCGCCCGACCGTCGGCCGACTGGCGCGGGCCCTGGGCGCCCTCGCGGTGCTCGCGGTGCTGGTGCTCCTCGTGCCGTACGTGTTGTGGCAGGCCACCCGCAGCGTCGCCCCGGACGGTCTCGACGCATTGCAACACGTCTTCACCCGGCAGGACATCAGCGCCGCCGTACTGATCGTCTGCATCATCGGCTGGGCGGCCTGGGCCGCCTTCCTGCTCTCCGTGCTGCTGGAGATCCCCGCGCAGCTGCGCGGGAGGACGACTCCCCGCCTTCCCGGGCTCCAGATCAGCCAGCGCGCGGCCGCCTCCCTGGTCGGTGCGCTCCTCGTCCTCGCCCCGACCGGCACCGCGCTGGCCGCGGCCGCGCCCTCCGCCCAAGCCGCCCCGGGCGCCCCGACCACGACGGCGAGTGCCGCCCAACGCCCCGGGCAGACACAGCAGTCGGCGCCGCACACGGCACCGGCAGCCACGCCGGCCGACGCTGAGCGTACGGCGCGGGACACCTACACGGTGCGCGATACGCGGCCGGCGGAGAGCCTGTGGTCGATCGCGGAGCACCTCTACGGCGACGGCGAGGCGTACACGCACCTCGCCCACGCCAACGAGGGCAAGACCATGGCCGACGGGCGTACCTTCCACGCGAATGCGCCGATCCAGCCCGGCTGGATTCTGCACCTTCCCCCGCACATGGCCCGGATCGACCTGCCCCACCCGGCAACCGGCGAGCAGCTGCAGCCACAAACCGGCGCGCAGCATCAGGCGGTGGGCGCGCACACGGTGCGCGGCGGCGAGACCATTAGCGAGATCGCCCAGGTAGAGACGGGCGATGCCGCGAACTGGCCGCGCCTGTACGAGGCCAGCCGCGGCCGGCAGCCCTCCGGTCTGCCGCGGATCACCGACCCGGATCTGATCCATCCCGGTCAGCAGGTCACCATCCCGGCCGCCGCCACCCCGCACGATCCCCCCGCCGCATCCCACGACCGGGACAAGCCGGCGACGCCGCGCACCCCCGGCGATCTTGACGACGACCGGGACCAACCGGGCTCCGGCCACGACGCCGAGCCGTCCAGTCCGGCGAGTGGTGGGCAGCAGACAGCGTCACCGGCACCGTCCGCCTCCACGGCCACTGGCTCCCCGTCGTCGACCGCACGCTCCCCGCGCCCCTCGCCGACCCGCGAAGGCGGCGCTGCCGCCTCTCCCAGCAGGTCCGCGCGGCCGCTGCCCTCCGCCGGCGTCCCGTCGGCCACGCCTTCCGCGTCCGCGTCCGTACCCGGGCAGACCGCCTCCCCTACCGCTGCGCCGTCTGCCTCGGCGCCACTGCGGGAAACGTCGTCGCCCGTGTCGCTCGCGAGAGCGGTGCAGGCGTTCGCGGTCCTGGCCGGGGCTCTGACCGCCGCTCTCGCCGCCCGGCGGCTGTGGCAGTGGCGCGCGCGGCGCCCCGGGCAGAGCGTGCCGGAGAGTGAACCTGCTGCGGTGGAGGAGGAGTTGGAGGAGATCGCGCACGACGGCGCGGCGGGCGTGCGCCGTCTGCACGTCGCCCTGCACGCTCTGGCCGCAGCCGCAGCCGCAGAGGCCGAGGGAGCCGAGTTGCCGGCGCTGCGGGCCGGGCGGATCACCGTGGGCAGCGTCCAGGTCCTGCCCGACGACGTCACCGCACCGCCCCGGGCGCCGTTCACCTCGGCCAAGGCGGGCTGGTGGGACCTGCCCGACAGCACCGAACTGCCCGCCCTCGCCGTCGAAGCGGCGTCCCCGTATCCGGCGCTGGTCACTCTCGGCGCCTCCCGCAGCGGGGACCTGCTGTTGGCGAACCTGCCCGCCTGGGAGGTCCTCCTCGTCGACGGCTCCCCCACCAGCCGCCAAGAGGTGATGGCCGCGCTCGCCACCGAGCTGGCCATCGGCGAGCACGCCGACCACCTTGAGGTCATCACCTGCGCGATGGGCTCCCTAGGCGCGGACCTGCAGGCGCTCGGCGTGCAGTACCTGCCCGATCCCCGCCTGGCTGCGAGCGAGCTCGCCGAACGGGTTTTGGAAGCCCACCAGAACCCCGACGACCGGGGCGCGCCGTATCTGGTCATGTGCGCGGGCGACGTCGACGACGACACCTGTCGGCAGTTCGCCCAGATCCTGGAACAGGCCCGCCACCTGACCCCGTGCATCCTGGTCCTGCCCGCCACCGCCGACACAGTCTTTCCCGATGCCGAAATCATCGACGCCGAGACGCACGATCCGCAGCGCGTCGATGCGCTCGGCACCGACCTCACGCTCCAACGCCTGAACGCCGCCACACTCACCGAACTGGCCCGCGCCTTTCGGCACGCCCGCCGCCCCGCCCAGGACGCGACCGGAGTATGGGAACACGTGCCACCCGAGCCGATCACCGCACCCCACCCCACCCTTGAGACCTCCTCCGTGCGGCCAGCCCCACACCCGGCACCGGACAACAGCGACGCCCCGGACGGCGACCGCACAAGCCACACGACCCCCGCCACCGTGACAAGCGCCGGGGGCGATGCGGACTCGGGCCAACCGGTGGTGTTCCAGGCGTTCTTGGAGGCCGGAACCGACCCCGCCCAGATGCCGCTGCACGCGGTCCCCCAGGCCGCGTCGGTCAAGGAAGAACCTGCGGGCGCACCGGAGGGCCGGCGCTTCCTGATCCCGCCGGTGCACGCGCTGCGCAAAGCCGAGCGGCCCGCTCCGGTGCCCCTGAACGACGACGACCTCGCTCTGGCCGAGGCCGGCGCCCGCAACACCGCGCCCCGGCTGCGGATGCTGGGCACGGTGACGATGGACCATGTCCCCTCCGGCTCACTCTCGCCCCGGCTCACCGAGCTCGCCGCGCACCTGCTCCTCAAGCCCGGCAGTAGCGCGGAGCGGCTGTGCGAAGACCTCGGCGAGAGCGAACCCTGGTCTACCAAGACCCTTGGCACCCGCTTTCGTGAACTGCGCACCGAACTGGGCACCGACCCCGACGGCACCCTGTATGTGCCCCAGCGCAACGGCAAGTCCGCCCCGTACGCGCTCGCCGGCACCGTGCGCTGCGACTGGCATGACTTCGAGCGCCTGGCCGCACTCGGCCTCACCCGCGAGGAAGACGGCCTGCGCCACCTCGAGCGGGCGCTCGGCCTGGTCAACGGCATGCCACTGGGCGAGCATCCCGCCTCATGGATGACCGGGCTGCGCACCACGATGCAAACGAAGATCACGTCGGTGGCGCACACCGTCGCCTCCTACCGCCTCACCGACGGCCCGCACCAGGACTTCCCCAGCGCCCGGGAAGCGTGCACGATCGGCTTGAGCGTCGACGCGTACTGCGAATGGCTGCACCGCGACCTGATGCGTACCGAGGCCGCGGCCGGCAACCACAACGGCCTCCACAAAGCGATCGCGTACTGGCACGACGCCACCCGCCACCTGCCCGCCGCGCACATCGACCGGAAAACCCAGGCCCTGATCGACGAACTCCTCAACGCGTCCTGATGGCGGCGGGGTTCAGGACGCGGCAAGCTCGCGGACGGCACAGACGAGAAGTCCCTGCGCCGCCACCTCGTTCACAACCGGCGGCCGCTCCCGCCACCGCTGCACCGCCACGGCAACCATCGCCAGGACCAACTGCGCCTGCCGCAAAATCTCCGAACCAAGCGCGGCCATCTCACCATCCTCGTCGCGGCCGGTGACCACGATCGTGCCGTGCAACGGGTAGAGCGCCGTACCCCGCCATGCACTCGCCAACGTCCACGCCCCCAGGTTCAACGACCGCTCGCTCACAGCCACGTCGTAGGCGTGCAGCAGAGCCTGGGGTGGAACACGGCCTGGTTGACCGCTCCCCGACGACCGCCCGGATCTGCCCGACCTCCGCACCCTGATCCGCAGGCAGGTCGATCACGGTGGCGGTGAGATCGGTGTCGATGCGCAGTGCAGTGGTCATGCGGAGTCCTCCCCCGAATACAGCAGCCTCGCTCAACTCCCTGCTGCACGGCTTGTCGATCACGGTAGTGCGATCTGCGCAGCAGGAGCGGCGGCCTCGTGAACCCAAGACTGCCGCGACTGCGCAGTCCGCGCAGTGGATCAATTGGACAGTGCCTCGTGCCCGGCCTTGTTCCGGCGGCGCCGCAGAAGACAGCAGGTCACGGCACTGCACCAGATGCGCAGTGCTGGTTCACGCCGCAGCATCATGCTCCTGCTGCACGGCGTTTCCGCCGCTAAGCCCGCCGGAGTATCCCGAAGTGCACACACTCCCCTCTCCCCTGACGTACTGGCAGGTCACATCGCTCTACTCGGCGACGGAGCGGTGGACGGTGCGCAGCGCTTCGAAGCGGCACTCGACCCCCGCCGCAAGGTGCTCCGCTCGCTTCAGGTCATCGAAGGTGACCGGCCTCTCCCCGCCTTGACCACCGTCGGCGGAGAGCGCTCCTGTGCTCCCTTCCATCCCAGCGGAGCGGGCCACACGGAACCAGGCACTTGGCATGCAGCTTGCTCTGGCTGCCGCGTGTGAGGTCAGGTCAGCGTGAGGGTGTCGGCGGTGTTCACAGCCCCATGTCGAGCGCGAGGCACGGGTAGTACTTCCATGGGCCCTCGGGGATGTACGCCACGCCGATGGGCCCCTGGTCGGTCTCCACTTCCTCGGTCCTGTCCTCGAATCGGACGCGCTCGGGAAGCACTCCGAAACGCGTGTGGCGGGACGCGTCGGTGAGTCGCTCGTTCATGGCAGTCTCCCCTTCATGGGTCGTGACCGGGACAGGTGTCATCGCGCCCCTCGCGCTCACGGCACCGCCATCGTGGAGAACACCCAGATCGAGAACGCCGCCCGCGCCCCGCAGCCGACCTTCGTCCTGGAGCATGGCGCCTTCGACGACGGCTCCAGCTGGAACGGTGTCATCGCCGATCTGCGGAGGCCGGGCTACCCGGTCGGTGCCGCGGCGAACCCGCTGCGCACCGTCCTCGGCCAGGCCGCGATTACGGCCGCCGCGCAGCGGCCCGTCCCCTAACGAGCTCGTGCACGGTAGGCGGTGAGACGTCGAGCCTGGATGGTTGATCATGGTCGGGTGGTGGGGAACTCGACGCGCGCGGTGATCATCGGCAATCGGCGGATCACGGGGCTGACTGCCGGAGTGATTGCTGAACTCGTCGAGGAGATCGGACCGTTGTGGCATGAGCGTCATCAGGCGAGGCTTGCCGCTCGCCCGCGGCAGAGGGCTGTGGGCGCAGGCGCGAAGTACCGGCTGGTGTTCGTCGACCGGCTGCTGGCCACGCTGGTCCATCTTCGTCACGGGGTCACCCATGATGTGCTGGCCTGCTGGTTCGGAGCGGACCGTTCCACCGTCACCCGGGCCATCGGTGAGGTGCGGCCCCTGCTCGCCGAGCGGGGCTGCACCGTCAGCCCCGACGTGCGGCTGCGGTCTCTCGCTGAGGTTGTCGACCATCTCGGCGCGAGCGGGGCGACCGGCATCGTCGACGGCACCGAGATCCGGGTCCGCCGGCCCGCTGCCGGACGCAAGGACCGCGACAAGTTCATCTCCGGCAAGAACAAGCAGAACGCCGTCAAGTCCATGGTGGTCACGGACGGCGAAGGCCGCGTGCTGTGGTGCAGCCCGGCCCGTCCCGCAAGCTGCGCGGACATCACCCATGCCCGCCAGTTAGGGCTGGTCAACCTCTTGGCCGACGGGCCTGCAGTCGAGATCCTGGCTGATGCCGGCTACCAGGGACTGGGCGCCCAGACCGGTGGCCGGGTGGTGACACCACCGCACCGCAAGTTCAAGAAGAACGCCCCGGACTGGTACGAAGAGATGCACGAGCGCCAGCGCAAGGCGCACTCATCACGACGTATCCGTGTCGAGCACGGCATCGCCCATCTGAAGAACTGGCGGGCCCTGGCCCGCCACCTCGGCCGCCGCGAGCACATGAGCGACACCGTCCAAGCCATCGCCGGCCTGCTGTCCCACCAGCAGACCGCGGACCTGAACCCGACATGGCAGATGTGAAGCTGGGTCGCACCGAAGTTCGCGACGTCTCACCGCCTACCGTGCACGAGCTCGTAAAGCGTGTTGCACAAGGCCGTGAACTGGGCATATCCGGTGTATGGCTGGGGTGTTGAGGGCTGAACGGGTGTGGGTGGAGACGTTCACGGGGCTGTCGATGGAGCAGTTCGGGCGGCTGCTGAGGGTGGTCCGTGACCGAGGCGGCAACGGCACGCTGCGGGGCCGTCCGTGGTGTCTGCCGCTGGCCGAACGGGTCTTGATCGTGGCCGTGTACTACCGCACCAACCTGACCATGCGGCAGCTCGGGCCGCTGTTCGGGACCTCTTCCTCGACCGTGTGCCGGGTGATCCAGAAGCTCGGCCCGCTGCTCGCGCTGGAGCCGGTGGCCCGTCCGGCCGACGCGGCGGACCGGTTGTGGATCGTGGACGGCACCCTCATCCCGGTCCGCGACCGGCACGTCGGCTCCTCCTCACGCAACTACCGGTTCTCCGCAAACGTGCAGGTCATTGTGGATGCCGACACCCGTCTCGTGATCGCCGCGGCCCGGCCGGTGCCGGGCACCACCGCGGACGCGCACGCCTGGCGGGCCTCCGGCCTGGCCCAGCACTGCCAGGGCGTGACCATGCTGGCCGACGGTGCCTACCTCAACTGCGGGATGGTCACCCCGCACCGCAAACGCCCCCGACGCGAGCTGCTGGCGGGCGAGGAGGCCGACAACGCCGCCCATCGCACGGTGCGGGCCCGGGTGGAGCATGTGATCGGCCGGATGAAGAACTACAAGATCCTCCGCGACTGCCGGCAGCACGGCGACGGCCTTCACCACGCCGTCCAAGCCGTCGCCCAGATGCACAACCTCGCCCTCGCCTCATGACCAGAGGACTGCCCTCACTAACCCTGACCTGCCCGAACACCGCCTTGTGCAACACGCTTTAGGGCCTGTCTTCAAAGTGGGCGGAGCCAGAGGAGCGTTGATGCGAGGGTGACCGCGGCTTCGAAGGAGGTCGCGGTCTTGTCGTATCGGGTGGCGATGCCGCGCCATTGCTTGAGGCGGTTGAAGCAGCGCTCGACGACGTTGCGGCGCCGGTAGGCAGCCTTGTCGAAGCCGCATCGCCGTTCACGGCGTCGTGCTCGCCCGGCGAGTTGGTCGACCCGTTCGGGAATGGTGGCCTTGATGCCGCGTCGGCGCAGATGGGTGCGGATGGCCCGGGACGAGTAGCCCTTGTCCGCGACCACCCGGTCGGGGCGAGTGCGGGGGCGACCGGAGCCGAGTCGAGCGACGCGAATACCCGCCATGACCTGTCCGAACTGGGTGCAGTCATTGCGGTTACCGCCAGTGAGAGTGAACGAGAGCGGGCGGCCGCGGCCGTCACAGGCAAGATGGATCTTGGTGGTCAGTCCACCTCGGGATCGACCGAGGGCGTGATCTGCCGGTTCGTCCCTCGACCGGCCCCCCTTTTCGCGCCGGCCGCGTGTTGATGGGCACGGACCACAGTGGAGTCGACGGCCACCAGCCAGTCCACGTCCGCGTTCGCGTCGCGGTCGGCCTGGACCGCGGCAAGCATGCGGGTGAACGTGCCGTCCAGGGCCCACCTGCGGAAACGTGTGTACAACGACTGCCACGGCCCGTACCGGGCTGGCACATCCCGCCAGGCGGCGCCCGCACGGATCTTCCATACGATCCCGTTCAACATCGTCCGGTCGTCCGCCCGCGGGCGACCGAACGATGCCGCCGGTAGGAACGGGCGTAACAACTCCCATTCCTCATCGGTCAGTTCATAGCGGCGACTCACAAGACCCATCATCCCGCGCCGCTACTTTGAAGACAGGCCCTAGTAGGACTTTGTTAGGTGACTGGTCAGGTTCAGGGCTCGGTAGTTCGCTGGGGGTATGACTCCGGAGGAGCTTGCCGGGTGCCGTGACCGGCTGGAGGATTTTGCGGCGGAGGTGTTCGCGCCGTTGGTGCGGTCGGACCAGCGGGCCAAGGGCGGACTGTATCTGCGGGGCCTGCTCCTGGACGGTCGCCGCAAGTCGATGCAGCCGATGGCCCGCCGACTCGGCGTCGATCATCAACGGCTGCAGCAGTTCGTCACCTCGTCGACCTGGCCCGCCAACGCGGTCCAGCAGCGGCTGGCCCGCCGTGCGATGGCGGTGGTCCGGCCGGAGGTGTGGGTGGTGGACGACACCGGTTTCCCCAAGGACGGTGACCTGTCGCCCGCGGTCGCCGCGCAGTACTGCCCGCCGCTGGGCAAGACCGCCAACTGCCAGGTAGCAGTGAGCGTGCACGCGGCCACCGACCGCGCATCCTGCCCGCTGGCCTGGCGGCTGTTCCTGCCCGAGAGCTGGGACGGGCCTGATGCCGCCCGGCAGCGCCGGCACTGCCGCATCCCGACAGACGTGCATCACCGGCCCAAGTGGCAGCTGGCCTTCGACATGCTCGACGAGCTGGCCGGGCTCGGCCTGCGGCCCGCGGTGGTGGCCGCCGACGCCGGATACGGCAACAACGCCTCCTTCCGCAGGGGGCTGGAGGAGCGACAGCTGGCCTATGTGCTGCAGGTCAAGGGCGAGTTGACGGCCTACCCGGCAGATATCGAGCCGGTCACCCCGCCCTACAGCGGACTGGGCCCGCGCCCGCTTGCCCGCTACCGGACCCGCCCGGTCAGCCTGCGCGAGCACGTCCGGGCCGCGGACCCCGGCCAGGCCGTCACCGTCGGCTGGCGACGCGGCTCGCGGGGCCGGATGCAGGCCCGGTTCGTGTTCCTGCGGGTCCGTCCGGCCGGTCGTCGTCCCCGGCCCGCCGACGATGGCACCATCGCTCTGCGCTGGCTGATCGCCCAGTGGCCCAAAGGCGCCGACGAGCCGGTCAGGTACTGGCTCTCCAACCTGCCCGCCGATCTGCCACCCCGGGTCCTGGTCCGCCTCGCCAAGACCCGCTGGCGCATCGAGCACGACTACCGCGAGCTGAAGACCGCCCTCGGTCTCGACCACTTCGAGGGCCGGTCCTGGGACGGCTGGCACCGCCACACCACCCTGGTGACCGCGGCCCACCTCTTCCTCACCGAACAGCGCACCGACCCAAAAGCCCCTGCCGGGGCCTGACCCTCTACCAGGCCCTCGCACAACTCCAGCAGACGCTCGCCACCTGGTCAGGACACTGCCCCACCTGCCACCAACCCGCACCCTGGCAGCCCTACGACACCACCTAACAAAGTCCTACTAGAGCGTGTCTCTTTGGTGGGCTGACCAGTTGATCGGACGTGTCCATCCGGTTAGTGATCACTGATGCGATGTGGACCCGGATCAAGCCGCTGATGCCGGCCGATCCGGTCCGCGGTCGGCGATGGGCCGACCACCGCCGCACCCTTGAGGCCATTGCGTGGAAGTACCGCACCTGTTCGCCCTGGCGGGACCTGCCAGAGGAGCTTGGCTCCTTCCAGACGGCCCACAAACGTCTCATCAGGTGGGCCGTCGACGGCACCTGGGCACGGATCCTTGCCGCCGTCCTGGCCACCGCCGACGCTGATGACGACGTGGAATGGACTGTCTCGGTGGACTCCACCATCTGCCGGGCCCATCAGCACGCGGCTGGGGCTGTGAAAAGGGGGCTGCGCGGCGGTCCGAACCCGACGATCATGCACTCGGAAGTTCTCGTGGCGGCCTGAGTACGAAAGTACATCTGGCCAGCGACAACCGGGCACGGCCGTTGGCCCTCTACGTCACCGCTGGTCAGGCGGGTGATGCTCCGGCATTCGAGGCCGTCATGGCCAGGATCCGCGTCCCGCGACGCGGACTCGGTAGGCCCCGGACTCGCCCGGAGACCGTCCTCGCGGACCGCGCCTATTCTTCCCGCGCGATCCGCAGCCATCTCCGACGGCGAGGCATTCGCGCCGTCATCCCGCAGCCTGCCGACCAGGTCGGACACCGTCTGCGGAGAGGGCGAGCTGGAGGCCGACCGCCAGGTTTCGATGCGGAGGCATACAAGCAGCGCAACACCGTCGAACGGTGCATTAGCCGATTGAAGCAATGGCGCGGTCTGGCAATGCGCACGGACAAGCTTGCCCTGGCCTACGAGGCTGCTGTGCACTTGGCGGCCATCCTGATCTGGTCCCGCTCGACGCAGTGATTCAGAGCAACTCGTGCACGACCAGTCGCGACTGCTGCCCCGAAAAGGCGCTTCGCAGGGCTCGGGCCTCACGGTTGCGGGCGGCGAAGACTCCTCGCTTGTCCACATGCACGACCAGGACGTCGTAGCTGTCGATGACCTCGGAGATGCCCCGCGTCTGGATGGTGTCCCGCCAGGCTTCCGTGTTCCGACCGAACCACTCCGGCAGTCCGCAAGGCTCAGCCAGGGCGTCCCAAAAGTCATCGAGCGTTTCGATGGGCCTCCCCCGCAGGTCAACTACCAGCTCCGACTCAATCCTCTTGGCCACCACGACAGAGTAATCGGCCCGCTTCCAAGGCGTCAGGGCTTCAAAGAGACAGCGCCTAGTCCGAACTGGAGGTGAGGTGGAGGCGACCTGCACTGCCTGGTAAACCAGGCCGAGCTGAGACATCGTCACCACCGACGACCTCAACACCCCGCGGCCGCCCGGCAGTTCATGGCCGAGCGCGCCCACGCCCGCAGCACCGAGGCCACCGCCTCACACCCCGTCGCGGTCCCCCACCCCGCCTCGTCACCCAGGTCATCGAACTGACCGCCTGCTGACCCGTCCCTGAGGAGCCGACCAGGGGCCGACGCTCCCTCAGTACACGTCGTCGGTCGGAGACAGCGCGAACAGCCGTACGGTCTCCACGTACAGCCAGACCAGCGTCAGGGTGAGCCCGAACGCCGCCGGCCACGCCTGGTCACGAGGTGTGCCGTGGGTGATGCCCGCCTCGACCTGCTTGAAGTGCAGGGGCAGGAAGGACACCGCCAGGACGATGCCCACAACGCCCATGGCGGCGCCGAGGCCGAAAGGCCGCAGACCTAGCCGGTCGGGCCCCAGCAGGGAGACGAGGAACCAGTCGGCCCAGGCGAGGACGGCCAGGCCGAGCAGAGACACGCCCACGTGTCCGTACCACCGCGAGGTCACACATATCCAGTGCAGCGCCCGCGCGAACAGCGTTGCGGCGGAGGTCGCCATCGTGGCGAGCACGATCTGGACGAGGACACCCGATGACAGGTGACTGGAGGCCGTGGCGGACAGCACGCCCAGGAACAACCCCTCGCACACTGCGAACGCCAGCGCCGGCCAGGACGAGGAGCGGCTGCGGCGACACTGCGCCACCACGAGTGCTGCACCGACAGCCGCGGCGCAGGCGGCGACTGCGTACGACACGGCCGCGGGGAGGCCGGCGAGGGGGAACACTGTCCACGACAGCACGGCCGTGAGGGCGCAGACGCCGAGCGCCGACGCCGCGCGGGGCAGGACGTCGTCCATCGTGAGCAGGTCGCCGACGAGGACGGGCAGCGGCTCCCGCCTGCCGGGACCGCCCAGATCTCGGTCTGTGCCCGCCCCGATACGGTCCCGTACGACAGCGATCCCGGTCTGCGGGTCGCGGATCGCCGTTTTCTGTCCGCCGCGCCGCGTGAACTGTTCCCGCGACAGGATCGGGTTGCTGCTCTTGAGCGCACGCGGCTGCTCGACCGATGTCACGTCAGGTCCTCATCTCTGTGTCGGGCGCGGCGGGCGTGCCGCCCGGAACCCTCGGATCCTGGGCCCCGTGGCCAGCCTGACCGATGCGCAAATGGTGCACATCAGTCAGTTGACGGTCGCCGTCACCGTTCCTGTCAGGCGGGCGTGATGTTGTGGTTGAACCGGAAGACGTTGTCCGGGTCGTAGCGCCTCTTCACCGCTGCGAGCCTGTCGTACCGCTCCGCCCCGAATACCTCGCGCACCGCGTTGGGGCTTGTCGCCTCATCCGGGGAGAGGAAGTTGACCATGCCACGGTCGGCGGCCCAGGGGGCGAGACCGCCCACGACCCGGTCGAGCTCCGCCCGTATCTCGTTGGCCTGAGCCGGGCCGCCCGGCGCGAGCGCGAAGACGAGGTACGGGAGTCCGCGGCTCGACACCGCGTTCGGCGTTGCGGGCGTCCGGTCGAGCGCGCCGCCCAGCGCGCGAATCTCCACACTCGCCAGGGTGCACCCGGACTCCGTGCCCGCAAGGTCGACGAGGGTCCGCGCCGTCTTCTCGGTGAACTCGGTGAGACACGTGCTGCGATCGAAGTACGGCATCGGGAACACAGGATCCATGTGGATCTCCCCGATCGAGGTGAAGGGCTTTTCCGCCACGAGGTCGAGCAGAACGGGCGCGCAGTCCCGCAACGGGGCGATCAGTTCGGCACCGTCGGCGGCCGATCCGAGGTAGCCGATCCTCAGGTGCAGGACGAAGGCGCCGCGCAGGGCGTCCGTGAGAACCGGGACGTCGGGCAGTCGCTGGACGGCGAGAGAGGAGGTCATGTCCTCGCCCGTGCCGGGCAGCCAGGCGCGCCACGCCTCCAGGACCTCGGCCAGATGTGCGCCGGAGAAGTAGAGGCCGCCCCCGTAGAAACGGGCGACGGGAAACACCTCGAACTCGATCCCGGTCACGACCGCGAAGTTTCCCTTGCCGCCCAACAGCGCCCAGAACAGATCGGGTTCGCTGTCGGGTGTCACCTCACGCGGTTCTCCGTCGGCGGTGACCACGGACAGGCGGCGCACCTGGTCGGCAGCGTATCCGCGGGACCGGCCGAGCAGCGGGCTGAGGCCCCCGCCGAGGGTGTAGCCGACGACACCGACGTTCGGCGCGGAGCCCACGACCGGCGCGAGGCCGAACTCCGCGGTGAGCGGCAGCACATCGCGCCACAGCGCACCCGCCTCTGCCCATACCGTGCGCTCCCGCGGGTCGACGGTCACACGCGTCATGCGCTGCGTCGTGATCAGCACGGCGCCCCGCGCGTCGGCCACCATTTGGTGGGCGGCTCCCTTCACCGCGACGGGGAGTCCGTGCCGGGCAGCGAAACGGATCGCCAAGGCGACGTCGTCCGGGCCGGTCGCGCCGACGGCTACGGCGGGGTGAAGCGGGCAGTTCAGGTTGAAGGTGGCGCACTCCGCCTCGTAGCCCTCCTCCCCGGGTTCGAGGACCGGTCCTCGAATCGCGCCCCGCAGCGCCGCCACGTCGCGTGTCTGGAACTTGTCCGTGTTCACCTGATCACAACCTCGTTCGACGAACTCTGTCCTCCCTCACACGTCTGGCGGCGGCACGGAAGTTCACATGTGTGGGCGCAGTGTCTCCGCGCGCGCTGGGTCCGCCGCCCGTATGCGCGCGACGGGCCCGGGCGCCACCACCCGCGTATCGCCATCGAGGCCGCCCGACTGCGTGAGGTCCCCGTCGTTGGTCCGGCGAACTGCTCCCCGAGCTCGTGCACCTGGTGTCAACCTCGGCTCCGGACAAGGCCGCGGACACCGTCGTCGACAGGCTGCTGCACGGGCTCGGGGCTCACACGGCCGCTTCGTCACCGGCCTGTCCGCTCGGGCGTGACGCCCACCAGCGGGATGCCGAGTGCTGCTTCGATTGCGGCGACGGTCCGCGCGGGCTCCTGCGCGTGCACGGTGGTGAAACCCATGGCGGCGGCCGGCGCCAGATGCTGGGCGGTGTCGTCGACGAACACGCACTCCTCGGCCGTGACCCCGAGTCGGGTGAGTAACAGGCGGTAGATGTCCGGATCGGGCTTGCGAACACCGTGGCGATGGGAGAGCACCACGGCGTCGAAGAGCCGGTTCAGCGCATAACCCTGGTAGAGGTTCCACGGGGTCAGACCGACGGAGTTCGAAAGGATGCCGACCTTGACGCCGGCTCGTCGGGCGACGGCCACGGCCACGATCACCGCCGGCTCGGGGCGCAGATCGGTGAAGATACGGCCCAGCAGGTTGTCGGGCCGGAGGCGCAGGAGCCGTCCCGCGACCGTGTTCCACTCGGTCTGGCCGATCACGCCGCGTTCCAGGTCCTCGGTGATCCGGATCCCCTCCGGCGCCAGGCAGAGGTCGGTGAGCAGGGTTCCCTCCGCCAGGCCCTCGCGCCGCTCGAAGGCGAGCGCCGCGGGCAGCAGAGATGTGGTCAGGACGCCGCCGAAGTCGAGGACGAGGCCCCTGCGCCGGGGGCCCCTTGGGTTCACGTGTCTGCCTGTCGGTGCGGATGCGCGGGGAACACGCCGAGGACACGCACCTCGGACGAGAAGAACCTCAGCTCTTCCAGGGCGAGGGCGACCCGTTCGTCGTCGGGGTGACCCTCGATCTCCACGTAGAAGCGGCTGGCGTTGAGGCCCGCGCCGATCTGATAGCTCTCGATCTTGGTGAGGTTGACGCCGCCCGCGGCGAATCCGCCGAGCGCCTTGTAGAGGGCGCTGGGGATGTTGCGCACACTGAAGAAGAGGCTCGTCATCGTCGGCCGACCGATGCCGGAGGCGAAGGCGGCCTCCGCGGAGAGGACGACGAAGCGCGTGGTGTTGTCGGGATCGTCCTCGACCCCCGCGCGCAGGACATCGAGTCCGTGAAGTGCGGCGGCCGCGGGCGGGGCGAGCGCCGCGTGCCGCGGGTCGCCGAGCTCGGCGATCTCCCGCGCGGCTCCGGCGGTGTCGTCGCTGACCAGCGTGCGCCAGCCGCCTTCGCGCAGCAGCTTGCGGCACTGGCCGAGCGCGTGCACATGACTGCGTACGCACTCCACGCGGTCCAGGGTCGTGCCCGGCACGGCCATCAGGTCGAAGCGAATCGCGAGAAAGTACTCGTCGACGATGAACAGACCTGATTCGGGCAGGAGATGGTGGACGTCCGCGACGCGTCCCGCCGCGGAGTTGTCCACCGGGATCACGGCGACGTCGGCCGCGCCGAGCGTCACGGCGTCCAGTGCCTGCTCGAAGCCTGTGCAGGGCAGTTCGGCGTTGTCGGGGAACCGGGCCTGCGCCGCAGTGGCCGAGTTGGAGCCTGGTTCACCCTGGTATGCGACGGTCGTCACCGTGTGGAGCCTTTCCGAAGGAGTCTGTGGGCGGGGGCAGCAACTGAGTTGCGTACCGCACCTGCTGAAGTATCGGTGCGCAAGCCCCCAACAGGCACACGGCTGAGGTCGTTTCGGTGGTCGCGCATCAGCTTCTTCCTGAGGTCGTCCATGGACCACCGGGCCGCCCTCGCCGGCGCATGCCCACTCAACTGGACAACGTGTGCGAACAGCCCAAGGGTTCACATGTGAACCAACGACATGTGTCCCAAAGGGGCGCATTCTCAGCCGCATGGAATGACGAAACATGCCGAGACACTTAAGCTGCTGCAAAGGGCTGGGGACATGCCGAACGAACACATGTCCCGGTCGGGTATCTGCGCCGCCTCCAGCGGGGAAGGACGTGGGGGACGATGGTGTCGTTCGACGGGTCGATGGTGGGACGGGAGCACGAGCAGCAGGCGCTGGCCGTGTTCGTACGGGGCGCGGGCGCCCAGGCACTCGTGCTGCGGGGCGATACGGGGGTGGGCAAGAGCGCGCTGCTCGATCACGTCGCCGCGCTGGCCGTGGCCGAGGACCACCGGGTCATCAGGGCAGCGGGTGTCGAGGCGGAGGTGGAACTGCCGTTCTCTGGACTGCATCAGTTCCTGTTTCCGCTGCTGCCCAGCATCGACCGGCTCGACGAGGCCCAACGCAAGGTGTTCGACGTGGTCTTCGGCCGGAGTGAGGGCGCGCCGCCCTCGGTCATGACGCTGGGGATCGCCGTCCTCGACCTGCTGTCGCTGGCCGCCTCACAGCGGCCGCTCCTGCTCGTCCTCGATGATGGCCAGTGGCTCGACACGTCAAGCACCGAGGTATGCGGTTTCGTTGGGCGCAGGCTCACCGGCAGTTCGGTACGGCTCGCCGTCGGCCTGCGCTCGGACGTGCCGTCGGGTTCGACACGGCGGCGCTGCCGGGCCTGCCGGTGACGACGCTCTCGGACGAGGCCTCGCAGCGACTCCTCGACCTACGCCACCCCGGTCTTGACGAGCGGATCCGTGCCCGGGTGCTTGAAGAGGCGTGCGGAAACCCCCTGGCTCTGCTGGAACTTCCGCCCCACGTGCTGCGCAGCGTCCGCAACGCGAACGACGGGGAGACGCTGCCCGACACCTTCACAGGCACCCCGCTCCCCCAGCGGCTCCAGCAGGTGTACGGCGCCCGGATCGCGGCACTCGACAGTGACGTCCGCGGCGAGTTGCTGCGCGCCGCCCTGGACGGCGGCGGCGCGGGAACGGCGTCCGGGCGCACCCACTACCGCATGGCGGGCGCCGAACAGGCCGCGGGCGACGGCCTGTTGGACCTGGACCCGGTCTCCGGCGACTTCGTCTTCCGGCATCCCCTCGTGCGCTCGACGGTCGTCCAGCTGGCGACCCCGAACGAACGGCGCGCGGCGCACACGGCGCTGGCCGAAGTCCACCGTGACGACGTGGAACGGCACGCCATGCATCTGGCGGCGGCGACCGTCGACCCGGACGAGAAGGTCGCGGCCGCCCTGGATGCGGCGGCGAACTCGGCGACCCGGCGAGGCGGCGCAAGGGCGGCCGTGGCCTGGCTGACCCGGGCCGCGGAGCTCAGCCCGGCCCGGGAGACGCGGACGCGGCGCTTCGACGACGCCGCGTTCATCGCCTCGCACGCCGGCCTCCTCGACAAGGCACGGCAGTTGATGGGGCTCGACGCGGCGTCCGGGGGCGCCGAGTCGCCGGCCGCGGTGATCGCGTCGTCTTATGTCGCACTGTACGAGGACGGGGACGTACGGGCCTCGCACCGGCAGGTGCTCGCGGCGATCGAGAGCATCCGGGACGGCGGCGTCACGGAACCGAACGAACTGCTGACCCGGCTGGTGAACCTGCTCCTCGCCATCAGCCAGTACACGAGCGACGCCGGAGTCTGGCGGCGCACCCATGGACTCCTCGCCTCGCTCGGCGACTTGGTGCCCCCGCTCTCGCGGATCTACGAGGACGCGTGGGGCGACATCGTCCAGCGGGGCGCCGGAGTACGCGAACGCGTGGAGCGGGCGTTCACCGAGCCGCGCCCGCTCGACCCGTGGGACGTCACGCGCCTGGGCACCGCCGCCTACCACGTCGACACGCTCAGCCAGTACCGGCCACGCTTCCAGCGCGTCGTCGACCGGGAGGTGGAGACCGGGGCCGTGTCGACAGGCATGACACTGCTGCACCACATCATGCTCGACCAGATGGCGGTGGGTGAGTGGGACGAGGCCGAGCGCACCGGCCAGCGCAATCTGGAGATCACCACCTCCCACGGCAACACGCTGTTCGCCCACCACACGCGCGCCTACCTCGGGTTGCTCGCCGCCCTGCGCGGCCGCACGGACGAGGCACGCGGGCTCCAGGCCGACGTCGACGCCTGGGCCCGGCCGCGCGGCGTCGGCTTCCTCACGCAGATCACCGACGCGATCGGCACCGCCGCCGCGCTCGCCGACGGCGACTACGAAGCCGCCTACCTCCATGCCATCGGCATCACACCGCCGGGCACGTTCGCCGCCTACGCGCACCAGGCGCCCCGCACACTCCTCGATCTGGTGGAGGCAGCCCTGCACACCGGCCGCGCCGAGCAGGCCCGCCGGCACGCCGTCGCCGCGCGGGACGCCGACCTGCCCGCTCGCTCGCCGCGCCTCACGCTCGTCACCGAGGGCGCGCTCGCCCTCACCTCGAATGACGCCGGCGAGGCCGAGAACCACTTCCGGCGGGCCGAGGCGCTGCCCAGCGCGGCCGGGTTCCCGTTCGAGCTCGCCCGGGTCCGGCTCGCCCACGGTATTCACCTGCGGCACACTCACGGCCGCAAGGCGGCCCGGCTGCCGCTCACGCTCGCCGCGGACACCTTCGAACGCCTGGGCACCCGTCCCTGGGCCGAGCGGGCCCTCGCGGAGCTGCGCGCAACCGGCACCCCCACACCCGCCGGGGCCGCCCGTCTGACCGACCTCACCTGGCAGGAGCGGCGCATCGCGGACCTCGCGGCCGGCGGCCTCACCAACAAGGAGATCGGTGCACGGATGCATCTGTCGCCGCGCACGGTCAGCTCCCATCTGTACCGGGTGTTCCCCAAGCTCGGCATCACCTCGCGGGCGGCGCTCCGCGACGCGCTGGGGAGGCTGCCGGAGGACCAGAACGTGTGACGTCACCGCTCGGCGATGACGAGACTGTGGCCACGGTGGACGATCGGCTTCAGATCGGTCACCACCGCCCTGCCGCTTGCAGAGGGCATGGGTTGCTTCGTTTCTGACGGCCGTCCGGACGGCCACCGACATGGTCATAGGGCCCGCGAGGGGCAGCGCCGGAGGATTCTCCGGCGGCTTGGCTTCACAGACGAGACCCGGCTCCGCTTTCGCGCGAGTTTTGGCCCACCTGACGGCTCCCGCCTGGTGGAGGGATGTTGCGGAGTATGAGGTCTCTTGGTTCCCGTCGCGCGAGGCGGCCGCGGCGGAGGAGCGGCGAGTGCTCAAGGAGGATGATCCGGTGCACAACATCCACGGAACACCTAGGTGGGCGAGCGTGGTGTCTGGGCATGTTCGTGCCGAGATCGCCGGACGGCGTGCCGACAGTGGCAAGGGTGCGGAGGTGTAGCGGTGGATGATCTCGTGCAGTGGCTCGGCAAGCAACTCGACGAGGACGAGCGGGTCGCGCGGGGTACAGGCGAAGAGGGGCGAAGAGGGGAGCCGTTCCGAGTGTTCGCGGGTGAGTCGGGCGCCGGGGTCATCGGGCCGGGAGTGGTTGAGCACATCGCGCGGCATAGTCCGGCGCGGGTGCTGCGTGAGGTCGACGCCAAGCGTCAGGTGCTCGCAATCGTCCAGGTCCACATCGACGCGGCGGCATCGACCGACTACATGCTGAGCGGCCCGGCGAAGATGGCGCTTGTCGTGCTGAAGCCGGTGGTAGTGGCGCTCGCTATGCCGTACGCGGACCGGCCCGGTTACCGCGAGGAGTGGCGGCCGTAGCCGCACACGCACCAGACCTCATTGAGCTTCTGGACGGGTGCATGAGCATTGGTCATGCTCAACTTGCATGGATGCATTGTGGGCTGGGCTGCTCGGATTAGGTACAGCGACTATTGCCCTTGTTGGTGTAGCGGCCCTACAAAGGCGTGCCGCGATCATCCGCGCGGCTGAGGCGCGTACTCGCGTGCATGCTGCAGAGCAAGATTTTGAGCGTGCGCTTCGTGATGCCCGTGGCTACGACGCCACCCCGTCTGAGGCATCAGTCGATGAGGGCCACGGAGAACCCGGAGGGGGCGACGGGGGCGACGACTGGACCCTGCCTCCGCCTGGTCCTCCCCCTCCCCCTCCACCCGAGCATGCTGTGGGCGCGGACCACCTTCGCCCGCTTGCCCTTCCGGAGTTATGGAGCGTTACCCACAGGCGATTGGATCTCTATCATGAAATTGCCTCGGGGCAAGCTTCCCGGTCCTTCCGGAACGCCCAATTCGCCATGCTCCTTGGCTTTGTTCTCTTGACTTCCTTCGTCATTGTGGCCTTAGAACGGCTAACACAATGAGGTGCTTCGGTCCTGGTAGCCGTGCCTGACAAGTGAGTTGGGCGTTGTCCGGGCCGTGGGGACTTCACCGTGGATCGTGCCGGACGACTTGTGGGTGCGGATTGAGCCGCTGCTGCCGAGGAAGGAGCGGCGGTTCCGCTACCCCGGTCGCCTGCCGGTCCCGAACCGGCAGGTGTTGTGCGGGATCCTGTACGTGCTGCACACCGACATCCAGTGGGAACACCTTCCCAAGGAGCTCGGCTTCGGTTCCGGGATGACGTGCTGGCGCCGGTTGCGGGACTGGAACGAGGCCGGCGTCTGGCAGCGGCTCCACGAAGTCCTGCTGGCCGAACTCAACGCGGCCGCGCGGCTCGACTGGTCCCGCTGTGTCGTCGACTCTTCGCACGTCAGGGCCCTAAAAGGGGGATCCACACGGGTCCGTCGCCGGTCGACCGAGGCCGGGCAGGCTCGAAGCATCACCTGATCACCGACGGGCACGGCACCCCGCTCGCGGTCCTCCTTACCGGCGGCAACCGCAACGACGTCACCCAGCTGCTGCCGCTGCTGGACGCCATCCCGCCCGTCCGCGGGCGGGTCGGTCATCCGCGGCGCAGGCCGGACTCGCTGTTCGCCGATCGCGGCTACGACCACGACATCTACCGCGACCAGGTCCGTGCCCGCGGCATCGTCCCGGCCATCGCCCGCCGAAACACCCGCCACGGCACGGGACTTGGCGTCTACCGGTGGGTGGTTGAACGGACCTTCGCCTGGCTGCACGGCTTCCGACGACTCCGCGTCCGCTGGGAACGCCGAGCCGACATCCACGAAGCCTTCCTCAAACTGGCCTGCTGCCTCATCACGCACCGGCAATTCCAGTCATTGTGTTAGCCGTTCTTAGGGGCCAGTACTACAGCCGGGGCTGCTGTGGCGGGAGGGTTGGGGACGGTTGCGGCAGGCCTTGCGGCCTTTGTGAGCCGGACCTTCATACGTTCGCAGGAGGTGGCTGCTGGACACCTCCGCGCATACTTCGATCAGCCGCTGGAGCTCTCGCGCTACCTTGCGGCCGAGCGGCTTGTTCTGAATTCTGGGCTGAGCGGCGAGCAGCGTGCCAAAGTTGTGGTGGAGATCGCGAAGGCCATGATCGCCGGGCGCGATGCTCTGAACGCGGACACTGGGAACGGCTCGAACGGTGATCCGGGGGACTCGCGGCCGTAGGTCTTAGGATCCGCTCGTGGATCTACCTGACAGCTTGATCGAATTGCAGCGCGCGGCCGACGACGAGGGTAAGAAGCTGGAACATCTCGACGGCGAAGACCGCGAGAAGCAGCGCGAGGTCTGGTTCGAGGCGGCGGCGCGCGCTCAGGCCGCGGTCACTGCGCACGCACAGGAGCACGACCTCAACCAGTTCGACGCCGAGAAGGCGCTCCGGCAGGTCACCCGGCATCCTCCGCAGGCGCAGGAGTAGGCCACTCCCGGAGCGGCCATTCTCGGCCGGCGTCCCACTCGGTGAGGAGTAGATGCGCGCCGGCGTGCGCTTCGTGCTCGTCACGGAAGCCGTCAAACTTGCCGTCGGCAGTGCCGGCGTTGTCCCACCAGCCGCGCAGGATCGTGCGGCCGTCGATGGCGAGGGTCAGGTGGTAGCGGTCGGGCGGCGTCACGAGCTCATGATCGGCGGCGGGTGGGGTGCTGGGCTGGGGCTCACCCGCCGATCTAGACTCGAACACGTGAACGATCCTACCCGTCTCGACCTGCTGCGCTTCCTGGAGCGTGTGCAGGAGGGCGACCTCGCTCGCACGCGCAGGTGGATCGCCGCCGAGGAACAGCGCCAGGCGGAGCGGGCCCGCGGTGCAGCAGCCCGGCCGCCGGAACCGGACTGGCTCATCGAGCAAGGACTCACCGGACGCCGCGCCGTGTACGTCCACGTCGGCGGCTGCCACATGGCCGGGAAGCGATCGGCCGCAGCATCTCGGGGCCAGGCGCGGCAGGCGCTCGCCGCGGGCGTGGACGCGTGCCCGCACTGCCGGCCGGACACCGCGCTCGGCGTGCTGGAGTAGGCGCCCCCGCGCGGGGCCCGAGGACCTCATGAACATGTTGGTCATCCTCGCCGTCGTAGTGGTCGCCGCAGCGACTTGCAGGCGCAGGCGGCAAGCGTGGGGACCGAGGGGTACGCACCACGTCCCCCCGCTTGTCGGCATGGTCGACCAGGCCGAACATGGCTCCCAGGACCGGACGTGCAGCCACGCGCCATGGATGAACACGGCAGGAGTACCTTTCACAGTTGGCTCCTCGGACCACGACGACCGTCCGGCATCGGCGTACCGGCCGCCTCAGGACCCTTCGCGGGAGGCCGCGCGAAGACAGTTGGATGACTGGACGACGCGTGCCCGAAGGATTTCGACGGTCAACTTACTTATGTACGTCGTCCCGCAGAGCACGACAGTGGTGCGAGTCAGCTTCCTCCGCAGGGAAGGATCCACCCGTCATGAGTGGCTCTTCACCAGGTGTCCAGGTCAACCCGAGGGCGCCGCAGGGCCGTTCCCGGCTGGCCCTGGACATTGAGCGCGTCCTGAACGTCCGCGCCCGTCAGACGATCAGGGCCGAGTTCCGGTTCGACCCGCGCTCCCCGCTGACCGTGCGTGTCGAGTTGGGCATCGAGGGTGGCCGGTCCGTGGTGTGGCGGATCGGGCGCGATCTTCTGCGGCAGGGTCTGTACTCGATGAGCGGCCTCGGGGACGTGCAGATCTGGCCGACCGGGGCCGCAGGCCGTCGCACTGCGCGACTTCAGCTGGTCTCCGGCGATATGGCCGCGCTGTTCGACCTGCCGGTGCCGCCGCTGGCCGATTTCCTCGAGCACACCTATGAACTGGTGCCCGTCGGCCGGGAACTTGCGGGCATGGACTGGGACGTCGCGGTCACGGATCTCCTCGACCGGCCGCGGATACCGTCCGATTGACGCCGCGTCCCTGATGTGAGCCCCTGCGGGCGGTGCGGCACCTGGCCGGACCCGCCGACGGCAGGATCGGGTGGCCCCCTCGTCCGCTCCCCTGAGGACGGGCGGCCGCCCTCACCCGCACCATGGAGCGAAGCAGGGAAGGCACACGAGGCATGGGCGTACAACGGGAACACACGGGGCGTCAGCTCGGATTGACGAGTCTGACCGTCGTGGCGAGCGCGCTGCTCGCCGCGTTGATCGGTGTCGTGTTCGCCGTGCTGCTGTGGGCGATCTCCGACGCGAACAGTTCAGTGTCGGCCCGTCGGGCATCGCGTACGGCGCTGGTCGAGGCCGGGACGATGGAGCAGTTGCTGCTCGATCTTGAGACGGGGC